>CAJAOB010000433.1 GCA_903941205.1 uncultured Burkholderiales bacterium
GTCTTGAGCGTGGTGAAACCGTACAGCGCCTCGAAGCCTTTTTCGCGGCCGTAACCCGAGGACTTGACGCCGCCAAACGGCAACTCGACGCCGCCGCCAGCGCCGTAGTTGTTGATGAAAACCTGGCCGCTGCGGATGCGCTGCGCCATGCGCAATTGCCGTGCACCGTCGCGGGTCCAGACGCCGGCGACCAGTCCAAAGCGCGTGGCATTGGCGATCTCGACCGCCTGGTCTTCGCCGCGAAAGGGCATGGCGCACAGCACCGGGCCGAAAATTTCTTCCTGCGCCAGGCGGTGCATCACGGGCACGTCCCGCAGCAGTGTGGGCGCCTGGTAAAAACCGTGCTCCGGCGCTTCGTCAACCACCCGCCCTTGCGCCACCATCGGGATGCCGGCCGTCTGCGCGTCGCTTAGAAAGTCCCACACCCGCTGCTGCTGGCTTTGCCGAATCAGGGGGCCCAGCTCCAGGTCCATCGCGGCCGGACCGACGCGCAGCTGCTCGAAGGCCGCGCCCAGGCGCTCGAGCAGCGGCTCGTAAATCGCCTCGTCCACCAGCAGCCGGGAACCCGCCGAGCAGGTCTGGCCGGCGTTTTGCACGATGGCATTGACGAGCGTGGGAATCGCTGCGTCGAGGTCCGCGTCTGCAAAAACGATCTGCGGGCTCTTGCCGCCCAGCTCGAGCGTTACCGGGCAATGGCGCTCGGCGGCGACTTGCTGGATCAGGGTGCCGACGCCAGGACTGCCGGTAAAGCTCATGTGCTCGATGCCCGGGTGCCGCGCCAGCGCATCACCAACCTCGTGGCCGTAGCCGGTGACGATGTTCAGGGCGCCGGGCGGAAAGCCGACTTGCGCCGCCAGTTCGGCCACACGCAGCAGCGACAGGCAGGCGTCTTCGGCGGGCTTGACGACGCAGACATTGCCCGTCGCCAGGGCGCCGCCCACGCTGCGGCCGAAGATCTGCATCGGGTAGTTCCACGGAATGATGTGGCCGGTCACGCCGTGCGGCTCGCGCCAGGTGAACACGCTGTAGCCGTTTTGGTAGGGGATGGTTTCGCCGTGCAACTTGTCGCAGGCGCCGGCATAGAACTCGAAGTAACGTGCCAGCGCATGCGCGTCAGCGCGCGCCTGCTGGGTGGGTTTGCCGCAGTCGCGCTGCTCGATGGCCGCGAGTTCTTCGGCATGCTCGGTGATCTTGAGCGACAAGCGCATCAGGAGCCGGCCGCGTTCGACCGCGCTGCGCTGGCGCCAGATGCCGTGCAGGCAGTCCTGGGCAGCGCGCACCGCCGCGTCAATGTCGGCCGCATTGCTGCGCTGGATTTCGTCGTAGGGCAGGCCGTCCGAGGGGTCGATGACGGGTATGAGCAGGCCGCTGGACGAGGCTTGGCGCGCGTTGCCGATGTAATTGAGTTGCATGAGGCTGATTTTGCGCGAATCGGGCTGCGCATCGGCCCAGGCAAGTGCAGACGCGCTGCCGATTCGCTCCGGGTTATCCCGCGCTGGCAGCAGCTGGCTGCGAGTCCGGTGAGACTCCGGTTCCAGATCGTGGGAATCAGTTTGTTTCACGCGCTTGGATCGCTTGCGCAGATGTCAGCACGCCACCACGTTCCCAAAGTATGATTTTTGACAAGCGAGGGCGTAAGGCTTCCGACTTTCTGGCACGCCCCTCAGGCTGACACGCAAGCTTTTTGTTGCAGGATCTTTCGGATGTACATCGGCGAACAACTCATCAACCCTTCGGCAGAGCGGCTGCGCTTGTCGGCGCAATTGGGCGTCGAGCATGTGGTCTTAGACAACCGCGGCAGCGAGCTGGTCCGGCCGGGCGGCCTGTGGGATGTTGACAAACTGGGCGACTACCGGGAATGGGTCGAGAGCTTTGGTTTGAAGATTGATCTTTTTGCGCTCGACGTGGGTTCCATCCTGCTCGATTTTTTGACCGATGAAGCCAGCGCCCGGCGCCAGGCCGAGGTCTTGCAGCACAACATCCGCACCGCGGCCAGGGCGGGGCTGACCGCGCTCAAGTACAACGTACAGATGGTCGGTATCACGCGCACCGGCCTGCGAGCCGGTCGGGGCGGTGTTCAGTATTCGGGTTTCAAGCTCGCCGCTTACACCCCCGAGGCGGACCGCCAGCATTCTTACTGGGGCGTCGGTTACCCGACTGCGCAGGACGAGGGCGACGCGCAATCAGACATGTTGTGCGGCCAGAAAATGGCCAGGGAAGTGCCGCCGGTGAGCGAAGAAGCGGGCTGGCGTGCGATTGAATTTCTCGTGGCCAGCCTGGTTCCGGTGGCCGAACAAGCCGGCGTCAGGCTGGCCTGCCATCCGCATGACCCGGCCTACCCGCCGGGCGGGCTCAACGGCGTCGAGCATGTGCTGGGCTCCATAGAAGGCCTGCGCCGCTTCATTGCGCTGAGCGACAGCGCGGTGCATGGCTTGAACTTTTGCCAGGGCACGGTGGCCGAAATGGCCAGCGACCCGCACCGCTACGTGATCCAGGCCATTGAAGAATTTGCGCCGCGCATCTTCATGGTTCATTTTCGCAATATCAAGGGCGGCTACCTGGACTTTGCCGAGGTCTTCCCGGACGAAGGCGACGTGGACATGAACGAGGCCCTGCGCGCTTACCAGCGCGCTGGCTACGCCGGCATCTTGTGTCCCGACCACGTGCCCCTGTCCGAGCTGGATCCGAACCGCGAACGATTCATGTCCTTTGCCCTGGGCTACACCCGCGGCCTGTTGCAGGCGGCGGGCTACAAACCGCGCCGAGCCACGCTGGCCGACTGAGCTTGGATCGGGTCGCCGTGCTTGAGCCCTGCCGGAGTACGCCTGGCGCTTAAAGAGCTTGTCACTGAAGTGCGAGCGGCTTGCGCCAATGCCACCGGCCAGGCCGCCGTCAGCGCCATTCTGATCGCCTTCACCACCGGCCGTGGCCCGTGCTTTGCTTTGGTGCCCGCGCCCACCATCAAGCCGGCCAGCAACACGCCCATGTTCAAGCGCATGCGTAATGACATGGACATCAATTGCGGCACGGTCGTCGACGGCGAGTCGGACTTGCAGACCATGGGCCAGGCGGTTTTTGAATTGATCTTGCGCATGGCGTCGGGCTTGAAAAGCCAGAGCGAACTCGTCGGCATGGGTGAAAATGATTCCACGCCGTGGCCCATCGGCGTGCTGGCCTGAGTCTTCGCGCCCGAATGCCAGCTTCCGCTTTCCATTTTTAGTTACAAGCCATGACTCTTTCTTCTGGCGCGCAGCGCTACGCCTTGCCCGAACTCCAAGGCTTTGTTGCCGCGCTCTTTCAGGCGACCGGCATGGACGCCCCCAAAGCCGAGGCCGTGGCGGACTCGCTGATTGCCGCCGACAGCATGGGCCACAGCACGCACGGACTGGCGCTGGCACCTTGGTACCTGGAGGCGGTGGCCAGCGGCGTGATGGCGATCACCGGTGACATGCGGGTCGTCAATGACCGCGGCGCCTGCATCACCTGGGACGGCCTGCGCTTGCCGGGTTCATGGCTGATTTCGCGCGCGATCGACACGGCGCTCGAGCGCATCGCCCAGCATGGCGTGGTGACCGTGGTCATTGCCAACAGCCACCACACCGGTGCCCTGGCGGTTTACCTGCCGCGCCTGACCGAGCGCGGCCTGCTGGTTCAGCTGGTTTGCTCGGCCCCTGCGGCCCGCGGCGTGGCGCCTTATGGCGGCTCCGAGCCGCTGCTCACGCCCAACCCGATTTCCGCCGGCATCCCGACGCAGGGCGACCCGGTGCTGCTGGACATCAGCTCATCGATCACCACGCTCAACAGCGCCCGCCAGTTGCTTGCCCGCGGCGAACGCTTTCCGGCGATGTGGGCCATGGACGCCAGCGGCGCACCCACCGACGATCCGGCCGCTGTGATCAGCGGCGGTGGCTCCTTGCTGCCTGTGGGCGGCTTTGATCACGGGCACAAGGGTTACGGCATGGCCTTGCTGGCCGAAGCACTCACCCAGGCCTTGCCGGGGCGCGGCCGCGCCGACCATCCCACCGGCACGACCATGGGCATTTATTTGCAGGTGACCGACCCGGCAGCCTTTGGCGGCCAGGAGGCGTTCACGCGCCAGTCGCAATGGCTGGTTGACGCTTGCCGCGCCAACAAGCCGCTGCCGGGCCGCCCGCCTGTGCGCTTGCCCGGAGAGCAGGCGCTGGTGAAAAAACGCCAGGCCGCAGAAGCGGGTGTACCGCTGGGCGCCGGTGTGATGGACGCCTTGAAAGACGCTGCGCTGGCGGCCGGGTTGCAATGTCCGCAGCCTTGCCAGGCGGCTTGACCGGCCGGATTGCCGGTATTCGCTTGCGCACGGTGGCACTTGTCGGCGGTTTTGCCAGCCCGTCAGGTCGGCATACCCGTCGGGTTCCGAAATCGCGGGTTTGGGCTACATTTCAGGGCGATTCTTCATTGGCTTTTAAAAAGGATTTTTGATGGCAATAGGCTGGTTGACTGTTCTTCAAAATGTTCCTTGGTCTGATGTGGTGCGCAACGCGCCCAAGGTAGCGGCCGGGGCCAAAAAACTTTGGAACAACGTGGCGAACAAATCGCCGGCAGAGTCGGCTACGGAGACCGACGACGCCGGGCTGGCGAGCACGCCCCCGTCTCTGGAGGGTCTTGAGCAGCAGGTGCTGGCATTGCAGGCGGTCACTGAAAACCTGCAGCAGCGACTGCTAGAGTCGTCTGATCTCATGGCCAGGCTGGCTGACCAGAACGAGCAATTGATTCAGGGCATTGAGGCCCTGCGCCGTCGCCTTCTCTGGCAGCGCGCAGGCCTGCTATTGGTCGGCCTGGGCGCTGCGGTTGCCATCGCTTTGGCTTTGCGCTGAGCCGTTTTTGCAGGCCTTGTTGCAGGAATCAAGGGCGCGGGGCAACTTGCTTGAACGGGTTGCGCTGCGCCAGGTCTTCCATGTAGTTGGCGATTCCCTGACCCTCGCGCTCTAAAAATCGCTCAACGGCGTCGGCAAATGAAGGGTGCGCCAGCCAGTGCGCGCTGGTGGTCTTGACGGGCAGCAAGGCCCGCGCCATTTTGTGCTCACCCTGCGCGCCGCCTTCGAAACTGTCAAAACCGTGCTCGATACACCATTGCAAAGGCTGGTAATAGCAGGCCTCAAAGTGCAGGCAATCGACCCGCTCCAGCGCGCCCCAATAGCGGCCGTAGGCGGTTTGCACTGGCGGCTTGGGTGGGCGCTCACCGGTAGCTGACGACGCTTGTGTCGGCTCAGCGCTCAGGCCAATCAGGCTGCTGGCAATCGCCGTACCGCTCCGTTCAGCGACAAACAACAACCAGTTTTCAGCCATGGTAGCGGCCATGCGCTTGAAAAAATCGGCGCTCAGGTAGGGCGCGTTGCCGTGCTCGAGATAAGTGCGTTCGTAGCAGCGGTAGAAAAAACCCCAATCAGCCGCACTGATGTGCGGCCCGCGCGACCAGCGAAACACCACCCCAGCGTCAGCCACCTTGCGTCGCTCCTGGCGGATCTTCTTGCGCTTCTCCTGGCTCAGCGATCCCAGAAAGTCATCGAAATCCCTGAATTTCAGTGACCCGCCAGGCAACTCTGACGCGTCAGAGTCGAGCGTGGGGGCCAACAGCCCCGCCGCCGGGCCGCCCCAAGGCGGGGCAGCCCCCTCGGGGTGCAGCGCA
>CAJAOB010000434.1 GCA_903941205.1 uncultured Burkholderiales bacterium
ACGGCGAAAGCCGGGCTTTCACGCCGTAGCAAATTGATGATCTTTCTGGCATCGCCCTGCTCCTGGGCATTGATCAACGGACAGATCGTCGAAAGAAAGGGTTCGAGAAGAAAATGCTTGCCGACCTCGAACGCATCTTGCGCGCGAGACGAGGAATATTCACCAGTGAAGAGTAGGTTTAGATCAGCAAAGCCCAGCCGCCGCGCGATCATTTGACGTGCGAGGAAAAGTTTCACGACGTCGTCGCGGTCGGTCCAGCCCCAGCCTGCAATCGCAGCGTCCATTCGCACCAGCGCGCGTGCAACCTGCTGCTCTGAATAGCGTTTGCGCGGTTCCGTTGGTTCTTCTGCCTTGACCAGCAAGAATTCGACGCTGCCTTCGCATGTCTTGTTGTCGCCAGCTGCATACTGCTCTACGTCCGCACGATAAGCATTTAGAAGTCGGATAACACTCACTGAGCAGCGAAAATTTTCAGTTTTTGTGATGACCTCGCCACCTTCAGGCGGTGCAAAGTCCCCCGCACTTCGGTCGTAAATTTGCTGCCATGGATCGCCAAAATAGCCAATCACCGGAAGTCCCAGGCCAGCACCTACAAGATTGAGACCGGTAACGATGCCCTCAAATGTGTCTTGCGCCTCGTCGACAAAGATATATGGAAACCGTAGGCCAGTTATCCGTCTGAAAGTAGCATTCTTTGCAAACAGGTATGTTGCAATCTCAATGACATCATCATGACCGATCTGGCCCTTGCCGTAATCGCTGAAGTTCGAGTCGATATATTCAAAAAATTTGACTTCTGCGATAGCTATAAGCTCCTCCGTAAGTCGCTCGATCTTTGCCCGGGCCTTCAGTGCCTTTTTACTCTGCCCGCCGTTGTCGTCTTCCTTGGCCTTCGCTATAAGGTCCGGGATGCGACTCTCGCGCAGAGCCTCCCGAATATCCTTGTGAAAGCGGCTAATCTGCCCCCACAGAAAGCTGTGAAGCGTGGAAACCAAGTAAAGGTCGTCGTACCCCAGTCGTGCCTTGATTACCTCGACTGCGCGTTTGGTAAAGGTGATACAGGCGATACGTTGGCCTTGCCTTTTTAGGGCTTTCCCCTCGCGATCGCGGATTCGGCTGAGGGCATCGACCAGTGAACTTGTCTTGCCCGAACCTGCGCCAGCAATCATCGCGAAACTGCGATGTTCTTCTAAGCATTTTTGGACCTGCGCATCCGCTGCGCTTTCAACTCTGACAACCATATTAAGCCTCCTTAATCGCGGCTGCAACTGGGACCGCCGCTGCCGCTGCAGGGGGGAGCGGTGAACACAGGCGGGCTTCAAGCCAAAGCAATCCTTCGGCAATGTAGTTGGGGACAATCACCTCCTCGGCACAGGCCAAGATATCCATGGCGAAGTCAGTCTTCTTGAAACTGTCGGATCGAATCCGATCGTAGACACTTTTATAGGCGTCTTGGAGTAGTACTGGGATGTCAATACCGATGGATAGCGTGCCGGACCGAAGCAATCCGAAATTCTCGTAAACGATCGCCTCTTCTAAGGTGCGTGGGCGGAGTGTCGCTTTGGCCGTGCCATCGACCACCAGAATATCGGTTTGGAACGCGATGCAGCGATCCTTAGCTGCGTGTTGCTTGTCCATCGGCGCTAGCGCAATCAAACCGGCGATCGTGGTCTGCGCGCACAGCTTTTTAAGGGAAGCATTGGAAGTTCGCGCGCCATTGATGTCAGCCCGACAAGCTGCGGGGTATCCAGTGGGCTCCACTGAATCAATATCCGTAATGACGAGGTAGGGAATGTGAAGGAAGCTGAGCAGGTCTTCGAAACGGTGGGCATAGGCGCCGCCCACCTCCAGGATCGTGAGGTATGTGGTCTGCAGTCGCTTCGCGGTACTCTCGATCATGGTTGGCATCAGAAGTTTTTCAACGGTGCCTTCCACGAGAATGGCTGCATCAGCAAAGAACAAATCGCAATGTGTAAGGCGCAGATAGCGTTTGAGAAAGGCCAGTGATTCTGATGGCGATATCAGCTTGCCTTCGATTGCCTCCTCTTCTGGCTGGAAGGCTCGAAGACTACGAACCACAGATGCGTTGCGGATGCCCGGCGCTGCCATCTCACCCTCAATGTGGCACCGCTGGAAATATCGAACTTTCTCGAAAGCAACGGCTTCCATGATGTGAGAGGAATGTGTCGTGACGACGAGTTGCGGCACAAGATCAGGTTCACCTAATTCCTCCGCAGACTGGTTGATCACCTCCCAAATGTTGGAAATAAAGGTCTGCTGCACTTGGGCGTGAAGATGGACCTCCGGTTCCTCGATAAATATCATCAAGCATAGTGGTCGGTCCTCAGTGGTCATCACCCACTGAGAATGAAAATGCCGGGCCTGAATAGCCATATAGATAAGATTTTTGAAGCCAAGGCCGTTATAAAGCTCCGGCAATTCATGCTGTCGGCTGGGATCGACGTAAAGCAACTCGGTGCTCCCGCGCAGCGCGGTTTCAGGGCTGAGCGCGGAGATGATTCGCAGTTCTCGATCGTTAATCGAGGGCACGCCAAGATGTTTGATGAGCTTGATTAATGGATCGAATTGTTTGGCGTAATGCTCTGTTAGCTCTTTGTTGTTCGCATCGATCACACTGTGGGCATCTGCGGCGTGGTCGGCCTGCTCAAGATTCTTTCGATAAAAGGCGGCAAAGGCCGACGAAAGACGGTTGCTACGGCTGCTGTCGTCATCGTTGATGTTGCGCTGTGCATCAACGAACTCAACCCGAATGAGATGCTTCAGGAGTCGCTTGCCTTCGTCGAGCTCAAGTTCGCTCGTCACGATCTCGGATGCTGAGCCTTCTTTCGACTTGTCTTCAAGCGAAAAGTAGCAAACCGCAAAATGGCGTCCAAGATTTCCGTCGAGTGAAAGATATTGCGACAAAGCTTTGGCATGCGTCCCATCTTCCTGTGCGGGATAGGCGGCTTCGTATTGCTCGTGTAACTTTTTTGCGTCCTGTATCTCATAAGACAGCCGAATTCCTAGGCGGGTGAAATCGGAAAGCTCAGGCAACAATGTGAATACACTGCCGAATGCGATGCTTCCAGGGTCGATGGTGAACCACAAATCGAGGCTAATCTTTGGGAGCCGCCCTGCATCTCCAGTGGCAACAAAGGAGTCAAAATCAGCCATACGGGCGACCGAAAAATCGTGAATCTTAAAATCGCGACCGTCTAGAAAGCAGCGGAAGATTGCTGTGGCAGATGTCTTGCCGCTGTTGTTGGGCCCAACAAAGATTGACTCGCGTTCTTCGATGTCGATCTGAACGTTCTCCAGCCGCCGAAAATTTCGAATGGCAACTCTGCTGACCTTCATATGTATCCTCCTTAATGTTGATATTTGCGAGATGTCTATCGGCTAGTCATAGCCCCAATCTCTTGCCAAAACCGCTTGTGCCACTCGTAGTTAGCACCAACCTTTGCTTAGCCCGTGTTGCAGCCACATAAAACACACGAGCCGCCTTCTGCTCGTCTTCGTCCTTCGCAGACATGTGCCCCGCGCCGGACAGAGCCATCCCGGGAAACCCAGGCCTTTGCTGACCGTCACGTCATCACTCATCATCCAAGTCCCCCAACAACACCCCGCGCCTTACAGCCTCTCCCTCGCCCCAAGCAAAGCCGCATGCAGCTTTTGCTCCAGCTCCGCTTTGGGTGGCAGTTCGGTCCAGTACTCGGCCACGGTGATGCCGTCTTTGTGCATTTGCAGCAGTTCCACTTGTTCGCGGCTGGATTCGGCACACAAGATGAGGCCAATGGGTGCTTCCTTGCCCGGCTGGCGCT
Organism: uncultured Burkholderiales bacterium; assembly: GCA_903941205.1. Taxonomy (GTDB): domain Bacteria; phylum Pseudomonadota; class Gammaproteobacteria; order Burkholderiales; family Burkholderiaceae_C; genus Polaromonas. Next base: position 3,822 of record CAJAOB010000434.1, read on the forward strand.
CGTGCTTGTCTAGCCTTTTGAGGGGCAATAAGTTGACAAACTGGGTAAGCGGCAGGACAAGCTGCACCACGTGACGCATGTTGGTTGCCATTGGCATGACTGGCGGGCTTATTGATGTCATTGGTTGGACGCTCACGGTGCCTTCCGTCCTTTGGTCAACGTGCTGGCCTTGGGTGTCTTTTTATCCTCATGCGTCAGATACCCAATGGGCCGCTTGGGCGGCTCCGTGCTCAATAAACGCAAAGGCAAGGCCTTGGAAAATTTCAGATTTTGGAGGTGGTCGCAATTTGCGACCACCTCGGTTTTCTCATCCGCCGTAAGGCGCAGGTTTTTGGCTTCAAAGCCTCGGCCAAACTCATGCGTCAGTTCTGCATTCACCGCACCCGCCAGGCGCTGGCGGCTGCTGGCAATCAGCGCACGCAGTTCGGCGTGCAGGCTGTCGGCAGGTGCGGGCACCAGCTGGTGTGTTGTCTCGACCATGTTGTTGCGAATATGAAATTATTCTTTAAGTTCGCAAGTATGGCAGGAGTTGGGTGCTTAATGATTACTTTTGAAGTCGTCTTTTTTTAAACGAACGCCCCCAGACAGCAAAAAGCCCGAACTGTTGCCAGTTCGGGCTTTGTCTGAGTAGCTTGGGGGCTGGCTTACTTGCGCGCCGGCGGCAAATCCGTGCAACTCCCATGCGCCACTTCCGCTGCCATGCCGATGCTCTCGCCCAGCGTGGGGTGTGGGTGAATGGTCTTGCCGATGTCCACCGCATCTGCGCCCATCTCGATGGCCAGAGCGATTTCACCGATCATGTCGCCAGCGTGCGTGCCGACCATGCCGCCGCCCAGGATCTTGCCGTGGCCGTGGGCCTCGGGTGAATCGTCAAACAGCAGTTTGGTGACGCCTTCGTCACGGCCGTTGGCAATGGCGCGGCCTGAGGCCGTCCAAGGGAACAGGCCCTTTTTGACCTTGATGCCTTGGGCCTTGGCCTGGTCTTCGGTGAGGCCGACCCAGGCCACTTCGGGGTCGGTGTAGGCCACGCTTGGGATGACGCGGGCGTTGAAGGCGGCTGCGGCCAACTCTTTGTTGCCTTGCAGTTCACCGGCAATCACTTCCGCCGCCACATGCGCTTCGTGCACCGCTTTGTGCGCCAGCATGGGCTGGCCCACGATGTCACCGATGGCGAAGATGTGGGGCACGTTGGTGCGCATCTGAATATCGACGTTGATAAAGCCGCGGTCTGTGACGGCCACGCCGGCTTTCTCGGCGGCGATTTTTTTGCCGTTGGGCGTGCGGCCTACGGCTTGCAGGACCATGTCATAAACCTGCGGCGCGGGGGCGGTGCCGCCGGGCTCGGCGCTCTCAAACGTCACTTCAATGCCTTCGGGCAAGGCGCGGGCGCCCACCGTTTTGGTCTTGAGCATGATGTTGTCAAAACGTGGCGCGTTCATCTTTTGCCATATCTTGACCAGGTCGCGGTCTGCGCCTTGCATCAGGCCGTCCATCATTTCCACCACGTCCAGGCGTGCGCCCAGCGTGCTGTAAACCGTGCCCATTTCCAGCCCGATGATGCCGCCGCCCAAAATCAGCATGCGCTTGGGAACTTCTTTGAGCTCGAGCGCGCCGGTGCTGTCCACCACGCGCGGATCGTTGGGCATGAAAGGCAGGCGCACAGCTTGCGAGCCGGCGGCGATGATGCATGTCTTGAAGGCGACAACTTTCTTGCTGCCGGTTTTTTGCTGGCCGTCGCCGGTGGTTTCTTCCACTTCGACATGGTTGGCGCCCACAAAGGCGCCGTAGCCGCGCACCGTGGTGACCTTGCGCATCTTGGCCATGGCCGCCAGACCGCCGGTGAGTTTGCCGATGACTTTTTCTTTATGGCCGCGAAGCATGTCGATGTTGACCACCGGTTTGCCAAAGTCCACCCCCAGAGCGCTCAGGTGACTGACTTCGTCCATGACGGCGGCCACGTGCAGCAAGGCTTTTGACGGGATGCAGCCGACATTCAGGCAGACGCCGCCCAGGGTGGCATAGCGCTCGATGATGACGACCTTCAGGCCCAGATCGGCTGCTCGGAAGGCGGCCGAATAGCCGCCGGGGCCGGCGCCCAGCACCAGCAGGTCGCAGTCCAGGTCGGCGGTGCCGGCGAAGCTGGCGCCAGCGGGGACGGGGATGGATTGCTTCGCTTGGCTCGCAATGACGGGGCTTGGGGCTGCAGCGGATGGCGTCGCTGAGGCCGCACTGACGGGGCTTGAAGTTGCCGGTGGTTTTGCATCGCTGGCGATGGCGGCCGCGCCGGATGCCGCTTCCAGAACGAGCACCAGCGAGCCTTCCTTGACCTTGTCGCCAAGATTGATCTTTAGCTCCTTGACCACGCCCGCATGGCTGGAAGGGATTTCCATGGAAGCCTTGTCGGATTCCACGGTGATCAGGCTTTGCTCGGCCTTGATGGTGTCGCCGGGCTTGACCAGCAGTTCGATGACGGTTACTTCTGCAAAGTCGCCAATGTCAGGGACTTTCACTTCAATCAGAGAGGCTTGACTCATTTCGTCGCTTTCAACTTGAGGGTGAACACCTCCACCGGCCCGGCAGAGTTTTTGTCAAATTCGCAGCCGGCAGAAATGCCGGCCAGGGCTACTTCGCGGGCTGTCTTGGCTTTGTCCCAGCTGTTGTGCATGGCGCCGAGCGCAAAACTACGCCCGGAGCCTATGCCCCAGAATTCCTTGAACTCGAAGATTTCACGGTAGCTGTAGAGGCCGTAAATGCCGGTGGCGTTGGCGATCACCACGCTGAACTGGCTGGACTCGTACGGGTCGCTGTCGTCTTCCTTGGTCTGCAAGAAAAACGTCTCTTTCAAGACAGGGTGCAGCCGGGTAAAGGTATCGAACACATCGTCTTTGCTGCTGAGCAGCAACTGCTCGCGCGGTAAGGTGGCCAGCGCCTTTCGCAGCACCGGGAAGTGCGCCACCGTGCCGGCCATGCCGATGTAACTGGGACCGGCCGGCGTCTCGACCCGGAAGATCTTGCTGTTGGACTCGAACCGGCTGCTCAGCCGGGTGTCACCAAAAGTCACCAGCGTGTCAGCGGCAATGGCCACCTGACCGTTTTTTTTCACAATCACCAGCGTGGTCATGCGCCCTCTCCTTTCAAGGTGTCAGGCGCCGCTGCCGCGCTCATAGCAAAACGCGGCGGAAGTCACCCAGAATCTGGCCCAAATAGGCATTGAAGCGCGCCGCGGCCGCGCCGTCAATGACACGGTGGTCCCAGGTCAGCGACAAAGGCAGCATCAGGCGCGGCACAAACTGCTTGCCGTCCCAAACCGGCTCCATGCTGCTCTTGCATACGCCCAAAATGGCCACCTCTGGCGCATTGATGATGGGCGTGAAGTACTTGCCGCCAATGCCGCCCAGGCTGGAGATGGTGAAGGTGGCGCCCGTCATTTCAGCGGGGCCGAGCTTGCCATCGCGCGCTTTCTTGGCCAGCTCACCCATTTCCTGGCTGATCTGCAGCACGCCTTTTTTGTCGGCGTCGCGTATCACCGGAACCATCAGGCCGTTGGGCGTGTCGGCCGCAAAACCGATATGCCAGTACTGCTTGTAGACCAGCGCATCGCCGTCGAGCGAGCTGTTGAACTCTGGATACTTCTTCAGTGCTGCAATGCAGGCCTTGATCAGAAACGCCAGCATGGTGACCTTGACGCCCGACTTCTCGTTTTCCTTGTTGGTCGAAACGCGGAAGGCTTCAAGGTCGGTGATGTCGGCGTCGTCGTGGTTGGTGACGGCGGGGATCATGACCGCGTTGCGCAGCAAGTTGGCGCCGCTGATCTTTTTGATGCGACCCATTTCCTTGCGCTCGATCGGGCCGAACTTGGCGAAGTCGACCTTTGGCCATGGGATCAACCCCAGGCCGGCGCCATCGCCGCCAGCAGGGGCAGCCGGCGCCTTGGCGGCCTGTGCCAGGGTGCGCAGGTCGCCGGCCATGACCGACTTGGTGAAGCCCTGCACATCGTCCTGCGTGATGCGCCCTTTGGGGCCGCTGCCTTTGACTTCGCCCAACGGCACGCCGAGTTCTCGCGCGAACTTGCGCACCGACGGCGATGCGTGCGGCAGCTGTGCAGTGGCAGCGCCGGGCACATGCGCCGGCAAGGCGACAGCGGCAGCCACCGGGGCAGCCGCGGCAAGAGCGGCAAGAGCGGCAAGAGCGGCCGGTGCAGGCGCTGCAGCAGCGGCTTGAGCGGCAGGGGCCGTAAGTCCAGCAACTGAAGCAACGCCCTCCAGAACGGCCACCAGATCACCAATGTTGACCTTGTCGCCCACCTTGACCTTGAGTTCCTTGAGCACACCGGAGGCAGACGATGGAATCTCCATCGAGGCTTTGTCGGACTCGACCGTGAGCAGCGACTGCTCGACCTTGACCGCATCGCCGGGCTTGACCAAAACCTCGATGACAACGACATCCTTGAAGTCGCCGATGTCCGGCACACGCACCTCGACCGGTCCGCTGGCCGCGGCAGGAGCGCTTGCAGGCGCCGCTGGAACGGCGGCCGCAGCGGGCGCCGGGGCCGCTGGCGCGGGGGCCGAAACAGGCACGGCGGCGGCCGGCGCGCCTTGCGCTTCGAGCACCAGCACCACGGAGCCCTCCTTGACCTTGTCACCGAGCTGAACGCGCAACTCCTTGACCACGCCACCGTGGCTCGACGGGATTTCCATCGAAGCCTTGTCGGATTCAACAGTCAGCAGCGATTGCTCGGGTTTGACGGTATCACCGGGCTTGACCAGCAATTCGATCACTGTCACCTCGTCGAAGTCGCCGATATCGGGAACCTTGATGTCTACCAATGCCATGTTTTTTGTCTCCAGTTCTTCTGTCGCGGATGGGCCGGGGCTCAGGCGTAAAGGGGGTTGATCTTGTCGGCGTTGATACCGTATTGGCGAATCGCTTCAGCGACCTTGGCGGCCGGCACCTTGCCGTCTTCGCTCAGGGCCTTGAGGGTGGCGACAACGATGTAGTGGCGGTTGATCTCGAAGTGTTCACGCAGCTTGCTGCGGAAATCGCTTCGGCCAAAGCCGTCGGTGCCCAGCACCTTGAAATTGCGGCCTTTGGGGATGAAGGGGCGGATTTGCTCGGCATAAGCTTTCATGTAGTCGGTCGAAGCGATGACCGGGCCTTCCGTGTTGCCCAATTGCTGCGCGACGAAGGACAGGCGCTGCTCGCCGGTCGGATGCAGCAGGTTGTAGCGCTCACAGTCCTGACCGTCGCGGGCCAGTTCGTTAAAGCTCGGGCAGCTCCAGACATCAGCGGCAATGCCCCAGTCTTTTTCGAGCAGTTCCTGCGCGGCGATGCTCTCGCGCAAGATCGTTCCGGAACCGAGCAACTGCACGCGCTGGGCGGAAGTTTGCCCGCCGGACCGCTCCAAGGGCAGACGCGCCCCCTCGGGGGGCAGCGCATCACGCGCAGCGGAAAGCGTGGGGGCCATGCCTGCGCCCGGCTTGCACAGGTACATGCCTTTGATGATCTGCTCTTCGGTGCCCGCAGCCAGGCCGGGCATGGCGTAGTTTTCGTTGAGCAGGGTGACGTAGAAATAAACGTTTTCCTGCTTCTCCACCATGCGCTTGAGTCC
>CAJAOB010000435.1 GCA_903941205.1 uncultured Burkholderiales bacterium
CCTCGCGACTGCGGGGATCCATCTTCAGGCCCGTAGCGGGCGCAGCCCGGGATGGATCCCTGCCCCCCGATCGGGTCTAGGGCAGGCTCCGCCGGAATGACGGGCCGGGGCGCGGGTCCACGTCCAGTTTCCGTCATCCTCGCGACTGCGGGGATCCATCTTCAGGCCCGGAGCAGGCGCAGCACGGGATGGATTCCTGCCCCCGATCGGGTCGAGGGCAGGCTCCGCAGGAATGACGGACCGGGGCGGGCTAAGACCCCTGGGGCACTGGATTGGGGCGTCGGGCCTAAAATCTTCGCCGTGAGTCCCAAAAATATCCTCAATGCGGATCTGCATTGCCATTCGGTCGTCTCTGACGGCACCCTGAGCCCCGAAGCGCTGGCTGAGCGGGCGAAACTTAACGGTGTTGAACTTTGGGCCTTGACGGACCATGATGAAGTGGGTGGTCAGCAGCGGGCTTTGGCGGCGGCGCAGGCGCAGGGCATGCGGTATCTGACGGGCGCCGAAATATCGGTCACCTTTGCGGGTGAGACGGTGCATATCGTCGGGCTGGGTTTTGATGCGGATGACCTGGCTTTGCGGCAGGGCTTGCTTGCCACGCGCAGCGGCCGGCGCGAGCGGGCGCAAGAGATGTCCGAGGGTTTGGCGCAGGTGGGCATTCGGGGGGCTTATGAAGGGGCTTTGAAGTTTGTTGGCAACCCCGAGCTGATCTCGCGCACGCACTTTGCGCGCTTTTTGGTCGAGTCGGGCGTGTGCAAGGAAACCAATGAAGTCTTTCGCAAATACCTGACCGAAGGCAAACCCGGCTACGTGCCGCACCGCTGGGCCAGCTTGCACAACGCGGTCAGCTGGATCACTGGCGCGCAGGGCGTGGCGGTGATTGCGCACCCGGCGCGCTACAAGTTCACCCCGAATGAAGAATTCGCCTTGTTTTCCGAATTCAAGGCGCATGGCGGCCAGGCGGTTGAAGTGGTGACGGGCAGCCACAGCGTGCAGGAATATGTGCGCTACGCAGAAGCGGCCAAGGAGTTTGGCCTGGCAGCGTCCCGGGGCAGCGACTTTCACAGCCCGGACGAAAGCCACACCGATCTGGGGACGCTGCCCTTTTTGCCAGGGGAGTTGACGCCCGTCTGGGAACTTCTGGCAGATCGAATCCAGTGAATCCGCCCCGCGCCAGAGCGCCGGCACTGGCCGGCATTGCACTGGTGATCACCGCCATGGCCTGCTTTGCCACGCTGGACACCACCACCAAAGTGATCAGCGGCAGCGTGCCGATCTTGATGGCGATCTGGTTTCGCTACAGCTTTCAGGCGGTCATCACCACGCTGGTCGTGTTGCCGCGACGGGGCTTGAAAGTGCTGCGCACGGCGCATCCCAAGTTCCAGGTGCTGCGCGGCACCTTGCTGCTGGTCAGTAGCTTGTTTGCTTTTTTCAGCCTGAAGTACCTGGCCGTGGCCGAGTTCACGGCCATTGGTGCGCTGACGCCACTGACCATCACGGTGCTGGCGGCGCGGATCTTGGGGGAAAAGGTGTCTGTGTGGCGCTGGGCTTTTGTGCTCGGCGGCTTTGCCGGCGCCATGGTCATCATCCGCCCGGGCGGCGCCAATTTCATCTGGCCCATGCTGCTGCCGCTGGGCGCTGTGGTCAGCTATTCATGGTTCCAGTTGCTGACCGGCCACCTGGTGAAAACCGAAGATCCCGTCACCCTGCATTTGTACACAGGCTGGGTTGGCTCGCTGCTCGTCGCGCTGGCGCTGCCTTTCGTGTGGGCGCCCCTGAGCGCTTTGCAGTGGAGTCTGCTGGTGCTGATGGGCGTACTGGGCACCGTCGGTCACTATCTCTTGATTCTGGCCTACATGCGTTCGCCGGCCGCGACCCTCACGCCTTTTCTCTACGCCCAGATAGGCTTTGCCATGCTGGCCGGCTGGGTGGTTTTTGGGCAGGTGCCTGACCGCTGGTCGTTGATCGGCATCAGCATGATCGCCGTGTGCGGCGTGGCCGGTGCCTGGCTGACCAGCCGGGAAAGCCGCGCCATGCGCGAGCTGGCGCCGCGTCCGCTGGAGTCCTGAGTTGGAGTCCTGAACTGGAGTCCTGCCTTGGAATACTGAATTGTCATGGCCCAATTTTTTGAAGTTCACCCCGACAACCCGCAGCCGCGCTTGCTCAAGCAAGCCGCAGCCCTGCTGGCGCGCGGGGGCGTGGCGGCAGTGCCTACCGATTCGAGCTATGCGCTGGTCTGCCACCTGGATGACAAGGCTGCGGCTGACAACCTGCGGCGCATCCGCGGCGTCGATGACAAACACCACCTGACGCTGCTGTGCCGCGACCTGAGCGAGCTGGCCAGTTACGCGCGGGTGGACAACAGGCAGTTCCGGCTGCTCAAGGCCGCCACGCCGGGGCCCTACACCTTCATTCTCGAAGCCAGCAAGGAAGTTCCGCGCCGGCTCAGTCACCCTTCGCGCAAGACCATTGGGCTGCGGGTGCCCGGGCACAAAACCTTGCAAGCCCTGCTGGAGCTGCATGGCGCGCCGCTGCTGGCGACCACCCTGATTCCACGCGGCCAGACCGAGCCGCTGAATGACGCCGACGAGATACGCCAACAGTTCGAGCACGAACTGGCCGCAGTGATTGACGCGGGGGCTTGCCCGCTCGAAGCCACCACGGTGATCGACCTGACCGGCATGGGCGAAGGTGGCGAAGCGGTCGTGATCAGGCAAGGCCGCGGCGACGTGGCAGTGCTGGGCCTTTGAGCGCTCGGACCGGCCTGGCGGGCCAGCGCTTCTGACCAGGCGCTGTTGAGGCTGGCCCCGGCAAAGGGTCGGGCAGCGTCTGACACAATCTGCCCATGGACATTGCCCAACTCATTCAGACCATCTCGATCTACGCGCTGCCCGTGATCTTCGCCATCACGGTCCATGAAGCGGCCCACGGTTATGTGGCGCGCTATTTTGGTGACAACACGGCCTGGTCTCTGGGACGGGTCACGCTCAACCCCATGAAGCACATCGACCCGGTGGGCACCATCCTGATGCCGGTTCTGCTGTACGTGGCGACTGCCGGCACGTTTTTGTTTGGCTATGCCAAGCCGGTGCCGGTCCGCTTTGGCAATTTGCGCAAGCCCAAGCAGCACATGATCTGGGTCGCGCTGGCCGGCCCGGGCGCCAATTTTCTTCAGGCCTTGCTGTGGGGCGCGCTGCTTTACTTCGTCAATGCCGCGGACGTGACCGAGCGCTTTTTTCTTGAGATGTGCCGCGCGGGCATGCTGGTGAATGTGGTGATGTTTGTATTCAACCTTTTTCCACTGCCGCCGCTGGACGGCGGCCGCATTTTGGTGGGCTTGCTGCCCTGGCGCATGGCGCAACAGGTCTCCCGCATCGAGCCCTGGGGCTTTTTCATCGTCATGGCGCTGGTGCTGGCCGGCGTGGTCAGCACGATCTGGATGCGCCCGCTCATGAGCCTGACTTTCAGCGCCATCAAGACGCTGCTGTTGCCGCTGGCCTGGTTGCTTGGCTGATACGGGCTTGAGTCTCCCTTTCTTCATTTTCTTTCCGCCTTACTTCGAACCTGAATCCTCATGAGTGAACTGCGCGTCCTGACCGGAATCACCACTTCGGGCACGCCCCATCTGGGCAACTATGTGGGCGCCATCCGCCCGGCCGTTCAGGCCAGCCTTGCACCCGGCGTCGAGAGCTTTTATTTCCTGGCCGACTTTCATGCGCTGATCAAGGTCGGCGAGCCGGCGCGCGTGCAGCGCTCCACGCTGGAGATTGCGGCGAGCTGGCTGGCCGCCGGTCTGGACCCGGATCGCGTGACCTTTTACCGCCAGTCCGACATTCCCGAAATTCCCGAACTGACCTGGCTGCTGACCTGTGTCACCGGCAAAGGCATGCTCAACCGCGCCCACGCCTACAAGGCCTCGGTCGACAAGAACGTTGCCGCCGGTCAGGACGCGGACGCCGACGTGACGGCGGGTCTGTTCATGTACCCGGTGCTGATGGCCGCCGACATCCTGATGTTCAAGGCGCACCAGGTGCCGGTCGGACGTGACCAGATCCAGCACATTGAAATGGCGCGCGACATCGCCCAAAGCTTTAACCACCTTTATGGCGAACAGCTGGTGCTGCCGGAAGCCCTGATCGAAGCCTCGGTGGCGACGCTGCCCGGACTGGATGGCCGCAAGATGAGCAAGAGCTACGACAACACCATGGCGCTGTTTGCACCGCGCGAGCAGTTGCGCAAGCAAGTCGCTGGCATCGTCACCGACTCCCGGGCGCCGGGCGAAGCCAAAAACACCGAAGGCTCGGCGCTGTTCGAAATTTACCAGGCCTTTGCCAGCGCGCAAGAAACCGAGGCGCTGCGCCAGGCTTATGCCGACGGCATTGCCTGGGGCGACGCCAAGCAAATGCTCTTTGAGCGCATTGACCGCGAAGTCGCGCCCATGCGCGAGCACTACGAAGCGCTGATCAAGGACCCCGGCAAGATCGAAGACATCTTGCAGGCCGGCGCCGTCAAGGCGCGCCGGCTGGCCACGCCTTTCATGGCGAGCTTGCGCCAGAGCGTGGGCCTGCGCAATTTGCGCAGCAACGTGCAAGCCACTTCAGGCAAGAGCGCCAAGGCAGCCCTGCCCGTGCTCAAGCAATACCGCGAAAAAGACGGCCTGTTTTATTTCAAGCTGGTGGACCCGC
>CAJAOB010000436.1 GCA_903941205.1 uncultured Burkholderiales bacterium
GACTTGCGCTCGGCACTGCTGGCCCAGATCGCGGACCAGCGCGGCGGCAGCCGCAGTCGAGCCGAGGTCGCGGCGGAGCATTTCATGCAGACGGAGGATTCGCGGGCGCAAGTTTCCACGGCGCGGGAGCTTGAGTTTGCAATCAACGAGCACGGAACAGCCGAATTGGCAGCGCTTGACGCAGCACTGGGGCGTCTGGACGCGGGCACCTTTGGCCAATGCACAGATTGCGGTGGTGCCATCGCTAGGGCCCGACTCCGGGCCATGCCCGAAGCGCCCCGTTGCCTGTCATGCCAGGCCAAGACCGAACTGCCGCACCATTGAGAGAGCCGGTTTCATGGGTACTTTTAAACCACTCGTCAGGCACGATGGTCAACAGGGCCGGCCTTGGTCAGGACGCATTTAAGAGAGTTGGATTTCACGAGCGCTAGCCCGTTGAAGCGTCAGGGAGCAAGTTTCTGCATTGAGGATGCAAGAGCACCAAGGAGCCGGGGTCGCTGAAGCGCAAGTCCTGATGCGCGCTCGAATTCTTGCCCATCGGTTGCGGGCCACCCGGGCTCGCCGGATCAAATAGGCACCTTCGTATCCAAAGGCATTGAAAAGTTAGTTCTTTTTGGCAATTCTGACGGTTTCAGTACGGTCATTAGCCGTCCTTCTTAGCACTCTCCAATCGGGAGTGCTAATATTCAACCCTGACAAAAGGAGTCTCGGATGACACTCGCAACAGGTCAACTTGAACCGATCACAGGCGCTGTGGCGCTGACCACGCCTTGGGCCAGCGCCTCGAGCCTCTTGCCCCCACTGGGCAATCTGGATGCCTATATTTCAGCCGTCAACAGGCTGCCCATGCTCACTTTGGCTGAAGAGCAGGAGTTTGGCCGCAAGCTCAAGGAAGAAAACGACCTTGATTCCGCCAGCAAGTTGGTGCTCTCGCACCTGCGGCTGGTGGTGTCTGTGTCGCGCAAGTACCTCGGTTATGGACTGCCGCACGGCGATCTGATTCAGGAAGGCAACATTGGTCTCATGAAGGCGGTCAAGCGCTTTGACCCGGACCAAAACGTGCGTCTGGTGAGCTATGCGATGCACTGGATCAAGGCCGAGATACACGAATATATTCTGAAGAACTGGCGTATGGTCAAGATGGCCACGACCAAGGCGCAGCGCAAGCTGTTTTTCAATTTGCGCTCCATGAAGCAAGGCTTCAAAGACGACGCCGACGTGGCAACCCACCGCGACACGCTCACCGCGGACCAGATCGATTCGATGGCCCGCACCCTGAATGTCAAGCGCGAGGAAGTCATCGAGATGGAGCAGCGCATGTCGGGCGGCGACGTGCTGCTCGACCCCAATCCGGGCGATGATGGCGACGATGCCTTTGGCCCGATTGCTTACCTGTCGGACGCCAGCCACGAGCCGACCGCCCTGATCGAGTCGCACGAGCGCGACGTGCTGGCGACGGACGGAATCTCGGCTGCGCTGGAAGAACTGGACCCGCGTTCGCGCCGGATCGTCGAGGAGCGCTGGCTCAAGGTCAAGGACGACGGCTCGGGCGGCATGACGCTGCACGATCTGGCCTCGGAATACCAGGTCAGCGCCGAACGCATTCGCCAGATCGAGGTGGCAGCGATGAAAAAGATGAAAAAAGTGCTGTCGGTCTACGCCTGACGCTGCGCCATCCCCTGGGTTGAAGGGGAAGCTGCTAAAAAGACCGGGTTGAGCCCGGTCTTTTTTTGCGTGCTTTTCGGTGCTAACGGTGTCGGCGGCGCTTACTTCAGCAGCAGCATGACGTCAGCGGCAAGCGCCTGAGGGCCGCTTCCATGGCGGTTGTACAGGCGCACGCGGCCTGCCGGGTCAAACACGTAACTGCCCGCCGAATGGTCCAGCGTGTAGCTGGTGGGTGTTTTACCTTCCACCTTCTTGTAGAAAATCTTGAACTCCTTGGCCACCACAGGGAGTTCCTCGGGCGTGGGCCGCAAGGCCAGAAAACCGGGATCGAAATTGGCCATATAGGCCTTGAGGACTTCGGGGGTGTCGCGCTCGGGGTCCAGCGAGATGAAGATGCCCTGCAGGCGATCGCCCTGCGGCCCCAAAAGGCGCTTGACTTCCGCCAGCTCGGCCAAGGCGGTCGGACACACGTCCGGGCATTGCGTAAAGCCGAAGAACACGACCACAACCTTGCCTTTGAAATCCTTCAGGCTGCGCGCCTGCCCGTTGTGGTCGGTGAGCTTGAAGTCGCGGGCATAGTCGGCGCCGGTGATGTCAATGCCTTTGAACTGGAGCTTGTCGGGGCTGCAAGCCACCAACCACGAGCCAGCCAGAATGGCAAGCCCGGCTTGCAGGGCGCGGCGGCGGGGCTGGCTGGACGAATCAGCTTGGCGGCTTGGGTTCATACGAGGTAATGATCTATTAGCAAGGCGGCAAAAAGCAGCGACAGGTGAATCAGCGAGAAACGAAAGGTCTTGCGCGCCAAAGCGTCCGAATAGCTGCGCCACAGGCGCCAGCCGTACCAACAAAAACCAATGCTCAAGGCCACTGCCGCCACGAGGTACAGCCAGCCACTCATCTGAAACACGAAGGGCATGAGGCAAGCAGCGAACAGCACCAGCGTGTAGAGGAAAATTTGCAGGCGGGTGAACTCGTTGCCGTGCGTCACGGGCAGCATGGGCAAGCCCGACTTGCGGTAGTCCTCGACGCGGTAAAGCGCCAGCGCCCAAAAATGCGGCGGCGTCCACAGGAAGATGATGAGAAACAGGATCAGCGCCTCGGGCCCCACGTTGCCCGTCATGGCTGCCCAACCCAGCACCGGGGGCATGGCGCCGGAAGCGCCGCCAATGACGATGTTTTGCGGTGTCCGCGGCTTGAGGATCACGGTATAGACCACCGCGTAGCCCACAAAGGTGGCAAACGTCAGCCACATGGTCAGCGGATTGACCCAGACATACAAAATGACGGAGCCAAGCGCGCACAAGGATGCAGAAAAAGCCAGCGTCCAGACATTGCTCATACGGCCCTGAGCGGTCGGACGCCAGGCCGTGCGGCGCATCTTGGCGTCAATATGCTGCTCGACCAGGCAGTTGAATGCTGCTGCAGCGCCGGCCACCAGCCAGATACCCAGGCAGGCGATCAGGCCAAGCCGGAGATCGGCCAGACCGGGCACGCCGGGCACCGCCAGCACCATCCCGATCAAGGCGCAAAACACAATGAGCTGAACCACGCGCGGCTTGGTCAGGGCGTAATACTGGGCCCAGCGGGACATCAGCATGGGCAGCGGTGCGCTGGGCGCGACGGGCGGGTCGGAAGGAGTCATGCAGGCGATTGTGAAGCACGCAACTCTGGTGCAAGGGCGGACCGCGAAACGCGGCGGCAAGAAAAAAGAACACCGGTCAGCACCACCACCAGGGCAGCCGCGCCGCCCGTGTGCGAAACCGCCGCCACCAGCGGCCAGCCCAGCAGGACATTGCCCAGACCGGTGGCCAGCTGCCACAGCGCCAGCGCGGTGATCCAGTGCGCATTCGCCCGCAGCGCAGGTACCCGGTAGAGCTGACGCGCCAGCAACAACAGCGCGGCAAATACGACGTAAGCGGCCAGTCGATGCACGTAGTGAATGGCGGTCAGGGCCTGAAAGCTGATGTACTCGCCGCCAGGGCCGGCGCCGAGTTCACGCCAGAGCGTAAAGCCCATGCGAAAGTCCATCTCAGGCCAGAGGGAACCCTGACAGGCCGGAAACTCGGTGCAAGCCAGCACGGCGTAATTGGTGCTGACCCATGCGCCCAGCGCCATCTGCAGCCAGAGCAAAGCAAAGGTAGCCAGCAGCAAAAGCCAGGTAGCGCGCGGCACGTTGCTCACGCGCAGATCCCCGGCGGTCAAGGCGAAACGGGCTGACTGAGCGCGCAGCAGTGCAAGCAGGCCCATGCCGCCGAGCAAATGCAATGTGACGATGGCCGGAAAGAGTTTCATGGTCACGGTGAGCGCTCCGAAAGCGCCTTGCAGGCAGACCCAGGCCAGGGTGAGCGTGGGCCACCACGGCTGCAGACCGGCATGGCCTGCGGCAACTGAATTGATGCCCGCCGTGACCCGGGCACGCAGGCGCGCCCGCCACGTCACCACCGTCAGCGTCAGGATCAAAACGCCCACACCCGTGGCGAGGTAGCGGTGAATCATCTCTATCCACGCCTTGGGATGGGTGACCGGACCGGTCGGCATCGCCGCCTGGGCTTGCGTGATTTCGGCGTGCGCTCCCAGCGGGCTTGCGCTGCCGTAACAACCGGGCCAATCAGGGCACCCCAGACCCGAATCTGTCAGGCGCGTGAAGGCGCCAAAAAGCACGAGATCAAAGGTCAGAAAAAGCGTGACCAGCGTCAACATGCGCAGCCGGTGAGGCAGTGGCGCGCTGCGGCTGCGAATCCAGACCCAGACCAGCGGCCCGAGCGCCACCGCCAGACCCACCAGCATCAGGCGCAGGGCGGGACTCAGATCGTAGAGGGCTTGTTCGGTCATGAACGGGAGGCAAATCAGGCGGCTTGAATGCTCGGTGGACCGCCGCCTCAGCGCTTGTCGGCGGGCGGCATCGACAGCCGTCCAGCATTGTCCCAGCTGGCAGAAGCGCGCAACAAGCGCTCAAGGTCGAGCTTGGCCTTGGCTGCGCCCGCTGCATCCATACCCGCCGGGAAACGCATCATCCAGTTGCCCAAAGGATCGACCAAGTACAGGTGATCGGGCAAGCGCTTGCCTGGAGCGGCTTCGAGCCATTGATTCAACTCGCGCTCCTGTGCCCGCAGCACCGTGGCATCTGTGAGAGCCGGGGCCAATGCGGCCGCTACCGGCACATCGTCGGTGACCAGCCAGAGCCAGTCGACGCGCTGTTTTTCCCTGCCCAGCGACTCGCGCAACTGACGCTGAAAGTAGAGGTGCTGCTGACAGGCCGCATCACACGCACCTCCCGCCACGCTGATCAAAAGCCATTGCCCCTTGAGCGAAGTCATGGGCAATACAGAGCCGTCTAGCGCAGTCGCCTTGAAAGCAGGCAAGCTGCGCTGGGGGCTGACAAGTTCGCCGTAATTTCGCCGGCCCTCGGGACGCAACACGTAATAGGTGAAATAAGAGGCGATGACGGGGGCTGCGCACACCAGCAGGATTGCGAGCATCTTCCAGCGTCCCAGTCTTGTTGACGGCGCGCCAGCTTCCAACTGCGGCAAGGCGTGCACCGTCAGGCCGAGCGGCTCATCCTGACGCGATCCGTTCCGAGGCTGGGACAAGGGCGAAGGCTGCTCAAGAGACATGGCGGATCGTCAGACTTAGGTTATGGAAATCAGTGAACAGAGCGCGCCTGGCGCCACGGCGAAATCAGCTGGAACCAGACATATAAACCGAGCACAAGGGCACAAAGACCGAACCACTGAAAAGCATAGCCATGGTGCTTGTCAACGCCGGTGTTAGGAGCTGGCCAGTCGCGCTGCAAGCCCTCGCTGGCAGGTCCCGTCTGGAGGACAAGCGTGGCCATCAGCGGCAAGCCGGCTTCAGCGCTGAAAGTGGACAGATCGAGATTTTGCCGGACACTGCCGGTATCGGCACCTTTGAAGGCATAAAGCTTGGCCGGAGCCGGGGCCATTCTTCCGATCACGGTCACGATGCCAGACGCGGTTTCAATGGGCGCGAGCCGAGCCCGCTGCTGGAAATCGCGTGCGATCCAGCCGCGCTGAACCATCACCGCTTTGTCGCTACCGTCCAGAGCCAAAGGCGTCAGCACCCAGAAGCCAGGCCGACCGTTCATCTGGCGGTTGTCAAGGTAAACCGTGTGAGTGGCCAGCCACCGCCCCGAAAGCTCGACGCGCCGGTCCACCAGAGGGTCCAAGTCTTGGCTGCTGCCGATATGGCCTCCCGCTTTGGCAAGTTCCGCGTTACGTACTGCAGGCAAGTCATTTTTCGAATCGAGTGACTGCTGCAAGGCCTGCTTTTGGGCGGCGCGTCCGAGTTGCCACTGGCCGAGGGAAAAGGTCAGGAGGGCGGTCAGCAGCGTTGCCACCGTCACAATCAAGAATCTGGTGCTGGGCTTGGAAGGTCTCATCAATGGATAATCCGCCTCATGTCCTACCTTATTGCATTAGCCTTCGTTGCCATTCTCGCCAGCCTTGCCTCAGCCCTGTATTTCATGATGAAGGATGGTACCGGCGGCAAAGCCAAGACCAGTCACATGGCACGCGCACTGGCGTTTAGGGTTGGCTTTTCGGTGCTGTTGTTCGTTTGCATCCTGGCCGCCTGGAAGCTGGGGTATATCCAGCCCACCGGGATACCGAACGGGCGTTGACTGTAGCCACCGAGCATTCCCGGATGCTTGCCCCTGTCTGAATAAAAAAGGCCGCATCGCGGCCTTTTTAGTTATGTGCGATAAAAAAACTCATGCGGATGCCATCGGCAGCATGCAGCGGCTTCTCATCAGAGCCAATAAACCAGGACATAAAGCCCCAGCCAGACCACGTCCACAAAATGCCAGTACCAGGCAGCACCTTCAAAACCAAAATGACGCTCTGTCGTGAAGTGACCCTTGCCCAGACGCAAGGTCACAAACAACAACATCAACATACCCACAAAGACATGAAAGCCGTGAAAGCCGGTGAGCATGTAAAAGGTAGAACCGTAGATACCCGAGTTCAACTTGAGATTGAGATCGCTGTAAAGGTGAGCATATTCGTAGCCTTGAACCAGCAGGAAGATCAGGCCTAAAAGCACGGTGGCCCACATGAAGCCAATGGTGCGCGCCCGATTGCCATCGCGAAGTGCATGATGCGCGATCGTCAGCGTCACACCCGAGCTCAGGAGCAAGGCGGTATTGATGGTCGGCAACCAGAAAGGACCCACGGTGGTGAAGGGCTCGACGATCCCAGCCGGCGAGGCAGTCACCCCGGCCGCGACGCTGGGCCATACAGCCTTGAAGTCAGGCCACAACAGCGCATTTTCCAGACTGCCCAGCGCAGGCACGGAATGCGCGCGGGCCCACCAGAGCGCCGTGAAGAACGCACCGAAAAACATCACCTCGGAAAAGATGAACCAGCTCATGCTCCAACGAAAAGACATGTCGATCTTGCGACCATAAAGGCCGCCCTCGCTCTCGCTAATCGCTTCGCTGAACCACTGGTAAAGCACGCCGAGCCAGAAGACCAGACCAAAGGCCAGCGAATAAGCGCCCCATCCCACACCATTGACCCATTGACCGGCACCCAGAATCACAAAAAACAGACCCAGGGCCGCCATGAAAGGATGGCGGGACGGGGCCGGCACGAAGTAGTAAGGGGTGTTCCCGTGTGTTGATGAAGACATCTCTATTCCTCTGTTCTCTCTGAAATCTCTAACTGTTCGAAAAAAACTTGCGAGACGGCCATGCCGCCTGCGACGTTGGCCGTCTATCCAGGCACCACCCAATTCACCAAACCAACCAGAGCCCCGACAAATACAAAAACCGCAACCAGTGCAACAGCGATGAGGTGCAAAGGATTGAGTTTGCGGACATCCTGCTCGTAATCGCTACGGGCGCGCAATCCAACAAATGACCATGCTACAGCCTTGACTGTCCGCCACAGCGCCAGGCCCGTAGGCTTGCCGCTCATGAGCCCTTGGCTCCCGTGTCACTGCCTGGAGGCGTCAAAGGCTTGACCACCGAAGTACTCTGAAAACCTGCGGGTGCGACCGGAACTTTGCCGCCGACCTCGAAGAATGTGTAGGACAACGTGATCGTGGTCACATCCTTGGGCAGTTTGGTGTCGATCACGAACGCTACGGGCCACTGCTTCTTTTCACCCGGCGCCAAGGTGTACTGGGTGAAGCAAAAACATTCCAGTTTATTGAAGTGAGCAGCCGATTGCCGCGGCGCATAACTCGGAATAGCCTGTGCAGACATGGCACGGTCTTGCACATTTTGAAACTCATACATGACCGTTGTCAGTTCGCCGGGATGGACCGTCAGGCTGCGTTGCGCCGGTTTGAAGTGCCAGGGACCGCGGGAGTTCGCGTCAAATTCAACCGTGATGCTTCGAGTCTTGTCGACCTGCGTATTTGCCGCCTGCGTAGAAGACGCACCAGGAATCTGCTTGTCACCGAGCGCCAGAATATTGATGCCGGTCATCTCGCAAATCGCGTTGTAAAGCGGCACCAGCGCGTAGCCAAAGGCAAACATGCCCAGCACTATCACGCTCAGTTTGCCGAGCATTTTCGTGTTTTCGCGTGTCCGACTCATGGCCTGCGCTTCAGCCTCGACCAAAAAGGATCGAACGAGCCACAAACCCGAGGAAAAACACGATCGCAACCGTCGCCAGAATGAGTCCGAGACGGCGGTTGCTCTTTTTTTGCTCGGGAGTCATGAAGAAATACGCAGATTTAAAAAAGCTCAACCAATGATCTTAGTCGCAGTCACATCGAGCTTGGGCGGCGTCTCAAAGGTGTGAAACGGTGCTGGCGAAGGCACCTCCCACTCCAGACCTTCAGCGCCTTCCCATGGGCTGGCGGCGGCCTTCGGGCCAATGCCACGCATGGTTGGAAGCACGATGTAAAAGAAGAAATAGACCTGCGCCAAACCAAAGGCCAGACCGCCAATACTGGCGATCGCGTTGAAATCGGCGAACTGCATCGGATAGTCTGCGTAGCGGCGAGGCATACCGGCCAGACCCAGGAAGTGCATAGGGAAGAAGGTCACGTTGAACGCAATCAGTGACCACCAGAAGTGGATCTTGCCGCGCGTCTCGCTGTACATCACGCCGGTCCACTTGGGGCACCAGTAGTAGTAACCGGCAAACATGGCGTAAAGCGAACCTGCGACCAGCACGTAGTGAAAATGAGCCACCACGTAGTAGGTATCCTGCAACTGAATATCGATCGGCGCGACCGACAGGATCAGGCCCGTGAAACCACCCATCGTGAAAACGAAGAGGAAACCGACCGCGAACAACATCGGCGTCTCGAACGTCATGGAGCCCTTCCACATGGTGGCGATCCAGTTGAAAACCTTAACGCCCGTGGGGACGGCGATCAACATGGTCGAGTACATGAAGAACAGCTGGCCCGTCACCGGCATGCCGGTGGTGAACATGTGGTGTGCCCAGACGACGAAGCTCAGGATGGCGATCGAACCCGTGGCGTAAACCATCGATGCGTAACCGAACAGACGCTTGCGCGAGAAAGCCGGGATGATCTGGCTGACGATGCCGAAAGCCGGCAAGATCATGATGTACACCTCGGGATGACCGAAGAACCAGAAAATGTGCTGGTACATGACCGGATCACCGCCACCAGCGGGGTTGAAGAAGCTGGTACCGAAGTGGCGATCCGTCAAGGTCATGGTGATGGCGCCGGCCAGCACAGGCATCACGGCAATCAACAGGTAGGCAGTAATGAGCCAGGTCCAGCAAAACATCGGCATCTTCATCAGCGTCATGCCGGGGGCGCGCATGTTCAGGATGGTCACGATGATGTTGATCGAGCCCATGATCGAGGAGGCGCCCAGGATGTGCAGAGCAAAAATACCGGCATCCATCGAGGGACCCATCTGCAAGGTCAGCGGAGCATAAAGCGTCCAGCCGGCAGCAGGAGCGCCGCCGGGCATGAAGAAGGACAGCATCAGCATCAGGCCGGCCGGAATCATCAGCCAGAAGCTGAAGTTGTTCATGCGGGCGAAAGCCCTGTCAGACGCGCCAATTTGCAACGGGATCCTCCAGTTTGCAAAACCCACAAAGGCCGGCATGATGGCGCCGAACACCATGATCAGGCCATGCATGGTGGTGAGCTGGTTAAACAACTCCGGATTGACCACCTGCAGACCGGGCTGGAAC
>CAJAOB010000437.1 GCA_903941205.1 uncultured Burkholderiales bacterium
GGCGGTGACCGCGCCGGCGCCCGGCGCCTGGACGCTGGGCGTTCGCTGCGAGGACCTGCGGCTTTGCAGCGCCGAGGAATCGGCCTTCAGTACCGAGGTCTACACCTTCGAACTGCTGGGTGATTGCACGATGGCCACTGCTTTGATCGATGGTCGCATGCTGGCCGTCAAGGCGGGCAAGGACATGCGGCTGAGCACCGGTGCCCCGATGCACCTGGCGGTGGACCCAGCCCGCCTTTACTGGTTCGACGCAGTCAGCGGGCTGCGCCACCGCTGAGGCCTGGAGCGGCCGGCGGCCGCGCCCCAGCTGCACACTGGGGTGCAGTCCAAGCCGGACTCAGGCTTATTGATCGACGCTGACGTTGTTTGCCTTGATCAGCTCTGAGAACTTGACCGTTTCGTCGCGGATGTAACGCTGGAAAGCCTCGGGCGTGCTGGGGCGTGGCACAAAGCCCTGTTGCGCCAAACGCGTCTTCACGGCGGCGTTGTCCAGCACTTGAGTCACTTCGCGGCTGAGAGTGGTTACCAGGTCGGCGGGCGTGCCGGCCGGTGCCAGCAGACCCAGCCAGGTCAATGCCTCAAAGCCCGGCAGGCCCAGTTCAGCCACGGTGGGCAGATCGGGCTGCAGCGGCGAGCGCTGCGCGCTGGTGACCGCCAGGGCCCGGGCCTGACCGTTGCGCGCGGTCGCCAGCGCGGTGCCCATGTTGTCGAACAGGAAATCGATCTGCCCGCTGGCCAGGTCGATCAGCGACTGGCCGGAGCCCTTGTACGGCACATGCAGGGCCTTGCCACCAATGCGATTGAGCATGACCAGCGAGGTCAGGTGCTGCGAGGTGCCGTTGCCGCTGGAGCCGTAGGAAACGCCGTCGGGCTTGGTCCGGATCGCCTGGATCAGGGCCCGTCCGTCGGCATGGTTCGATTTGGGGCTGGCCAGCAGGACCAAGGGCGTGGTGGCCAGCAAGCTGATCGGGGCAAAGTCCTTGTCGACGTTGTAAGGCACCTTCTTGAGCAGAATCGGGTTGACCGCCAGCGCCGTCTGCGTTCCCAGCAACAGCGTTGCGCCATCAGGCCGTGCGCGCGCAACCGCCTCGGTGCCAATCCCGCCGCTGGCGCCCGCCTTGTTTTCGACGATCACGGACACGCCATTCCAGCGCTTGCCAAGCTCTTCAGCGAGCAGGCGGCCGATGATGTCGGTGGCGCCGCCCGGCGCGAAAGGCACGACGATGGTCACGCGGGTACCCGGTGCGTAAGGGCTGGGCACTTGTGCTTGGACAGTGCTTGTCATCGCCAGGGGTAAGAGCGCCAGTGCGGTGACTTGGCGCAGGAGCAAGCGTCTTTGTGGCTTCATAAAAGGTTCTTTCGTTAATGCCGTTGGATTACTCTGGCTGAATACCGGCCTCGCGGATCACGCGGCCCCACTTGGCAATTTCCTCGCGCTGGAAGGTCGCAAATGCATCCATGCCCCGGCCATCGGGCTCCACGCCCAGTGAGCGCAGGCGCTCTTGAACAGCTGGCGTTGCCAAGATGGCGGACAGCTCTTTGCTGAGTCGCTCGCTAATGGCGCGGGGCGTACCGGCCGGGGCGAAAACCCCCTGCCAGGATTGCATCTCGAAATTCGGCAGGCCTAGGTTGGCCAGGGGCTCCACGCTGGGCAGGCTGTCGAGCTTCCTGCGCGAGGTCACGCCCAGGATGCGCACGCGCTTGGCGTCGATCATGGGCTTGGCCGCCGCCACCGTCTCGAACACCAGGTCGATTTGTCCGCCGACCAGATCGATCATGGCCTGGCTGCCACCCTTGTAGATGATTTGCCGCATGCGCGTGCCAGAGATGCTCTGGAACAGCTGACCGGACAGGTGCTGCGACGTGCCGGCTCCGGCTGTTCCGTAGGTGAGGGAGTCAGGCTTGGCCTTGAGTTCGTCGATGATCTGCTGCGCCGATGTGAAGCGGCTGTTGGCGGGTACCACCAGCACGTTGCTGACTGTCCCCACCAGGGTGACTGCCGTGAAGTCGCTGACCGGGTCGTAGCCCAGGGACTTGGCAAAGAAGGGATTGACCGCATGTGTGGTGATGGTGCCGCCAATCACGGTGTAGCCGTCGGCCGGGGAGCGAGCCACCGATTGGGTACCGACGATGCCAGACACGCCAGCGCGGTTTTCCACAAGAAAGGACTGACCGAGCCTTTCGCTCAGCTGCTGCGCCAAAAGGCGAGCCACCGCATCGCTGACGCCGCCTGGGGCAAACGGGACGACGTACTTCACTGGGCGTGTGGGCCAGGCGCCAGGCGCTTGCTGCGCCTGCGCCACCGGAGCCCAGGCACAGGCAGCCAGGGCCACGGCGCTCAAGCACCAGCGGCGGCGGGCCTGCGTCAGGGAGGCATGGGGGTTTTTCATCAAATCTCCTGCGTTGTAGATCACTGGCATGGGAAAAAGACAGGGGCGCGGTTCAAGCGGGGCGAACGGTCGCTCGCTCGATCCAGCGGCACGGCACCACGGTCTGGTGAGGGCTTGCAGGCCCGAGGGCTGGGCGATGCGTGCGAGCAGCACCGCCACCGTTTGCTCGACCATGGTGTGCACGTCTTGGGCCATGGTGGTCAGACGGTAGGCGCCCCAGGCGGCCTGGGGGACGTCGTCGAAGCCCACCACGCTGACATCCTCGGGGATCCGCAGACCGAGCTCCTGACGCAGGACGTCCATCGCTGCGAAGGCCATGTGGTCGTTGGCGACAAACAGCGCATCGGGCCGACGAGTGCTTGAGCGCGCATTGAAAAGGCGCCGCGTGGCCTCGGCTGCCATCTCGAAGTTGTAGTGCCCCACCTCACGTGCGAACAAGGCCCGACCGGCGCCCTCAAGCGCCTGCATGAGACCTTGTTCACGCTCACGACTGGTGGAGGCATCCTCCAGGCCTGCGATGAAGGCGATGCGCTTGTGGCCGCGGGCCAGCAGCATCTGACCGATTTCTCGGGCACCGGCCACATTGTCCGAGGTGACGGCGCTGACTGCGTTGAGCCCGCGAAAACCGAGGTCGCTGCGCCGGTTGATCTGCACCACCGGCACCCCGGCGCTGCGGCACTTGCCAGTCATGGCCGCCGACAGCGTGGCCGAGGCCAGCACGATGCCATCGACTTGGTACTGCAGGATCTCGTCCATCACGGAGTCCGCATCGTCGGCCTCGCTGATGAAGATCAGCACGTGGTAGCCGGCTTGCTGCAACTGCTGCGACAGCTTCTCGATCACTTGCGGGTAGAACTGGTTCTCCAGATAGCGCATCACCAAGGCGATGATGTAGCTGCGCCGCGTCGACAAGCTGCTGGCGATCGCGTTGGGTCGGTAGCCCAGGGCAGCGGCTGCCGCCATGACCTTCTCGCGCGTGGCGGGCGAGACGCTGGCGCCCTTGGTGAATGCGCGGCTGACGGCCGATTGCGAGACCTGGGCCAGAGCAGCGACTTCGTGCGCGGTGGGCCCGGTTTTCATGCCGCGGTCCACCCGCCATCGAGCATGAGCGCGCTGCCGGTGACCAAGCTGGAGGCATCGCTGGCCAGGAACACGATGGCGCCGCCGACGTCTTCCAACTGGCCCAGCCGGCCGAGCGCGATGCGCTCGAGCACCCAGCTGCGGAATGCCGGTTCAGCGAACATGGCTCGCGTCATGTCCGTCTCCAGAAAGGTTGGGCACAGTGTATTGACGCGAATGGCCTGGCGGCCCAGTTCCCAGGCCAGGGCTTTGGTCATGCCCTCCAGCGCGTGCTTGCTGGCGCAGTACATGGTGCGCCGCGGCCCACCCACATGCCCCATCTGCGATGAGACGTTGATGATGGAGCCAGGCAGTCCGGCTGCCGTCAACGCCCGCGTGACGGCCTGGCTCACGTAGAACGCGGCCTTGACGTTCAGGTCGAAGATCGCGTCGAGGTCATCGGGGCTGAGCTCGGCCAGCGCCAGTGGGCGGTTCATGCCGGCGTTGTTCACCAACACCTGAAACGGGCCGCGCGCTGCCAGCGCGGCATCGACAGCGGCAGGGTCGGTCACATCCAGGACCAGCGCGTGGCACAGGCCCCCACGTGCGCGGATCGCGTCGCAGGCCGATTCGAGGTCGGGCTCGGACCTGGCGACCAGGGTGACCTCGGCGCCGGCACCGGCCAGCGCCGCAGCGGCGGCCAGGCCGATGCCGCGGCTGGCGCCTGTGACCAGTGCTTGCCGGCCGTCCAAGCGGAAGTGCGGTAGCGGCGGCAGTAGGGTCACTGACTCGCCTCGACCGGCTGGTACCAGGGCAGATCGGGGCGGTTGCCGTAGCGGCGCACCCGCAGGTTGGCCTGCTCACCATGGCCGGCAAAGTTTTCCATGTGGCACAGGCGCGAGCAGACCGCGCCAATGCTGGCACTGGCGGCGTCGGTCAACACCCGCTGATAGGTGCAGGTCTTGAGGAACTTGCCAACCCACAGACCGCCGGTGTAGCGGGCGTTCTTGTTGGTGGGCAGGGTGTGGTTGGTGCCGATCACC
>CAJAOB010000438.1 GCA_903941205.1 uncultured Burkholderiales bacterium
AGGGCGAGCGGGATGAGAGGCTCAGGGCGAGCGGGGATTTAGGGTGCAGTACCCGTTGCGCTCAGCTGCAACTCACGCTGCCGCAAGCACTCATGCTTGCCGGGCACACGGTGCTGGGGTCGGCCAGGGTTTCTGTTTTCGAGTCGAAGCCGACATTTTTCAGGTGTTGGGCCAGGCCGGCGTCCATGCTGGCGGCGTGCTGGGGAAACCATTCGGCCAAGGCTTGGGCCATGCGGTTGATGATTTGGGCGTCGCCTTTTTCGCTGTGTGCCGCCACGACGTTCATAGTTTCCAGAATGGTGGCGTGGTTTCCAGCGTGGCAGTTATCGGCTGAAAAGCCGGTGGCGAGCATCCAGCGTTCTTCTTGCGCGAAATGCGCCACGGTGTGGTCGATGAACGCGCGATAAAGTGAAAGTTGCTGGTCTGGCGGGGTCGCCAGCAACTGGTTGAGCAGGCACACGAACTCTTCGTGCGTGTCGTCCATGCGGGCATCGCCCACAGACAGTGCGTCCGACCAGTCGAGGGTGGCGGCAGTCGTTTCGGGGGTGTCGAGGGTGGCAGTTTGGTTCATGGGCCAGAGCTTAACCGGCTTGGCCCGGCCGGGCTTTGATAGACGTCAAGCCTTACCGGTCCGGTTGGACTGGCGTGAGCGACAGGGCGCCCAGTATGCTGGCTGTGGTCTTGGAAGCCTTGTACTGACCCTTGCGTACGGCGCCAGCACGCTTCCCATGAAATTTGTGGTGACTAATTTAGAAAGCCCGCTACGCCCTTTAGTCATACAAGCAGAATCTTGGGGTCTCGAGTTTTTTTTCGAATGCTTGAGTTATACGTTGTAAGGACTATAATTTTTTATTTTCTGGGTTAATGATTATTTCTTGTCCTTGATACCTCAACATTGCAGAAGTACTAGCCCTTGCTCCGTAAACCCAGAACTGATAACCGTACCAGATATTTCCGCCAACGTGTTTCTGTGCTGATGTGGTGTCTTTTATATAATTTCTAAGACATTCATCGCCAGCTCGACCTTTGTAAATATTTATAAGATGTATTGCAATTTTAGAGTAATCACGCACACTCGCAAAAAAATAGGCATGAGCTATTGCCTGTTTATTTGAATCTAGACCCCACATCCCTCGATGCTCGGAATTCATCTGTGGCCAAATTCTGCGGTTGAAGTACTCGTGAAAGGGCTCTTTTGTGGCGCCAGTTATTGCTAGTGCGAGCGCCTCTGTATCTAGGTTATTATACGAGGTCTCTCCGCCAGAAGCTTTTTTGCCTTCGTCGGTTCCTACCTTTTTAAATGACTCATTAATCGTCATTCTGCTTCTAGATATCATGTAGCCAACTGCACTAGATCCATATGAGTAATTGCCTGTAATCTTGTCCAGCCCCTTGGGTGAGGCTCCGCGCGACATGGGTGAAATATCTTTAATCTTTGCATCCCCCCCCCCCCCAAGGTGTTCCGCGAAGAATATCGCTATACTTATCTGTCTTGTCATCGAGGCTTTCAATTTCCCCTTCACAAAGCGCATATCCTATGGTCATACTTGCAAGACTCTTTGTCATTGACCAACTTGGATATAAATTTTCTTTGTTATCACTCAGATATTTTTCATAAACAATTTTCCCCTTGTCTAATGCCAGGGCTGCCAATCCAACTTTCGGTTCTCCTGTCAAAATATCATCTAATTTTGCTGTTGTTTCTGAATTACTCTGAATATTTTCAGGGAATACGTTTGGGTTTGCCGATGGTCCGAGCGTAACAACATTTCGAAGTGGTAAGTTACCGCGTTTTGCTGCAAATGAATACGATACCGGCTCATGATCCGCGATTGCGGCCAATGGAATTAATAAGATAAAAATAATAAATTTTTCATTTGTATTTCTATTTCACGTTGAGGCGTCGATGTGATTACGGCTGCTTCGCTATGCGGTGTGGTTAAAAAATTTAGAGCCAAGTCTACGGTCGATTTTTCTCGTCAATCATTGTTCTGTGGCTCTCGGTTGTGCTGTGACGGTGGCTCCGAACGCTGCGAAAATGAAACTCTTGAGTGCGTTGTTTTACTACTTTTTTCTTTCTTGCTCCCTTTGCCTGCGTTCAGGAAATATGCGCCTTGTCAGGTCCGAATTTCATTTCCCTCAAGCGGACCCTCCCCCAAGTCATGCCAGACTCAGGCTTTGGCGGGCGGTGGGCTCGCCTCAATCAATGGAGCCAGCGTGGCGCAGCAGCACCCGAGCTGCTGTGAATTGCTTCCGGCACTGCGGCAGCGCTACGGTTATCTTGCCGCAGACCTTCGCCGGCTACGCTCTGAGGATTAGGACCAGGTTTTCAGCATGACAAGACAAGCTTTGATTGCAGGCGGTGGCATTGGCGCTTTGGCGGCCGCACTTTCTGTGGCCCGTGCCGGGTGGGAAGTTCGGCTCTACGAACAGGCCAGCGCCTTCTCCGAGGTCGGCGCGGGCTTGCAACTCGGGCCGAATGCTACCCGTCTCCTTCAGGGCTGGGGCCTTGGACAAGCATTGAGTCAGGTGGCAGCCTTCCCGGAAAAGCTCTGCGTGCGAAGTGCCCCGAGTGGCCGCGAACTGGGGGTTTTGAAGCTCGGTAAACGCAGCCTGGAGCGCTATGGCGCACCTTACGCCACCGTGCATCGGGGCGATTTGCATGCGCTGCTTCTGAGCAGTGTTGCTGCACGCGCCGCGGTGCATCTCAACCTCAACGCCACCGTGGCGGCTTACGACCTAACGCCGGATGGCGTTGAAATGGCCCTGGCTGACGGGCATCGTGTGGAAGGCGACGTGCTCATTGGTGCCGACGGCTTGTGGAGCCAGGTGCGTCGGCAGGGGCTGACCGACGGGGCTGCGAAGCCTGTCGGACATCTGGCCTTCCGTGCTCTTGTACGCCAAACCGACTTGCCCGCGGGGCTGCGCAGTCAGTTTGTCAATGTCTGGCTGGGGCCACGCCTGCACGTAGTCAGTTACCCGGTGCGCGCGGGCGAGATGCTCAACGTCGTGGTCATTGCGCAGGGCGAGCCGCCTGCTGATGTCGAAAATTGGGATCACGCCGGTTTGAGTGCGGAGGTGTGCGCCGCCCTGGCGGGCAGCTGTGCGCCGCTGCTCGATCTCATTGAGTCGATGCCGTCCTGGCGCCTGTGGGCTCTTTGCGAACGCGCCCCATTAACTGCTGCTGACCAGATGGCCTTCGGCCGCGTGGCCTTGCTCGGCGACGCGGCGCATCCGATGCGGCCCTATCTGGCGCAAGGTGCCGGCATGGCGATTGAAGATGCTGCCGAGTTGGGTCGCTGCCTGGTCAGCGTGGCCAAGCCGCAAACTGATGCCCCGCTTGCGTTGCGGCGTTATGCTCTGCAGCGATGGGAGCGCAATGCGCGCGTGCAAGCCAGAGCCGTGCGTAACGGTCGTATTTTTCATGCGACCGGGCTGCTGCGACTGGGGCGCGACATGGCGCTTAAATTGATTGGTCAGCGCTTGCTTGACTTGCCCTGGCTGTACGGCGAGGGAGCGGCTGCTGGCAGTACGCCAGCGCAGTCGAACGGCCGTGGGACGCGCCTGAGCCCCTAGCTTTCGCGGGCAGCGACTTTGCGCGCCTGAAGTTTGGCGCGAGGTGCTCAGCGAGCGTATTCGAGCGCTACGTCCTTTGCGGCAAAATCCCCGGTTCAACTCAAGGATCCCGCATGAATTCATATCCCAAGGTCGCCGTGGTCACGGGCGCTGGCACCGGCATCGGCCGGGCTGTATCGCTCGCTTTGCTCAAGGCCGGTTACAGCGTGGCGCTCGCCGGTCGGCGTGTCGAGCCGCTCGAGTCTGCGGTTGCCGCTGCCAAAGATCTCGGCTTTGACCGTGCGCTGGCTGTTTCGACCGACGTCTCCCAACCCGATTCGGTGAACGCGCTGTTCGAGCGTACCCGCCAGCACTTTGGCCGTGTCGATTTGCTGTTCAACAACGCTGGCGTAGGGCTGCCGTCCGTCGGCTTCGACGAGCTGACTTTCGAGCAATGGCAAAACGCGGTCAATATCAATCTGACCGGTTCCTTCTTGTGCGCCCAGGCCGCTTTCAGGTTAATGAAGGCGCAAACGCCGCAGGGCGGACGCATCATCAACAACGGATCGATCTCGGCGCATGCGCCCCGGCCGAATTCGGCGCCCTACACCTCGACCAAACATGCGATCACAGGGCTGACCAAGTCGATTTCACTCGATGGCCGCAAGTACGACATCGCTTGCGGGCAAATCGACATTGGCAATGCAGTGACGGAGATCTCGGCGCGCATGGCGACCGGCACGCAGCAAGCCAACGGCGAAATCGCCATTGAAGCGATGATGGATGTCCAGCATGTTGCCAACGCCGTCGTTCACATGGCCAGTTTGCCGCTCGAGGCCAATGTGCAGTTCATGACCGTGATGGCCACCAAGATGCCCTTTGTCGGCCGGGGCTGAGGACGAGGGTAGCGGCGCGGCGAGCCAGGCGCGCCGATTCAAGTTCAGCCGAGTTGGCCGAGCAGCAGGAACTCCATCAGTGCTTTTTGCACGTGCAGGCGGTTCTCGGCTTCTTCCCACACCACCGATTGCGGCCCGTCGATCACTTCGGCTTCGACTTCTTCGCCGCGGTGCGCCGGCAGGCAGTGCATGAAGAGGGCTTCAGGTCTGGCGGCGGCCATCATTTCGGCGTCAACACACCAGTTCGCGAAAGCCTTTTTGCGCGCCTCGTTTTCCGCTTCATAACCCATGCTGGTCCAGACGTCGGTGGTCACCAGATCAGCGCCGGCGCAAGCCAGCATCGGGTCCTGGAAGACGGCGTAACTTTCTGCAGAGCGGATGCCTGCAATCGACTGGTCAACTTCGTAGCCGCCTGGCGTGCTCAGGTGCACCTTGAAGCCCAGGATTTCGCTGGCCTGCAGCCAGGTGTTGGCCATGTTGTTGCCGTCGCCCACCCAGGCCACCGTCTTGCCCTTGATGGAGCCGCGGTGCTCGATGTAGGTGAAGATGTCGGCCAGGATCTGGCAGGGGTGAAACTCGTTGGTCAGGCCGTTGATGACCGGCACGCGTGAATGCTCCGCAAAACGCTCGATCTTGGTCTGCTCATAGGTTCGGATCATCACCAGATCGACCATGCGGCTGATGACTTTGGCGCTGTCTTCAATCGGCTCGGCCCGCCCAAGCTGGCTGTCGCCCGTGGTCAGGTGGACCACGCTGCCGCCCAGCTGATACATGCCCGCTTCAAAGCTCACGCGGGTGCGGGTCGAGGCTTTTTCAAAGATCATGGCCAGGGTGCGGTCGGCCAGCGGCTGGTGCTTTTCATAAGCCTTGAATTTTTTCTTGATGATCGCGGCGCGCTCGAACAGGTAGGCGTATTCGCTGGCTGTGAAGTCCGCAAACTGCAGGTAATGCCGGCTGTTGCTCATGCCTTTTCCTTCAGCAACTGCTTGACGAGCGGGGCCAGAATGCCGACGACTTCGTCGGCTTCGGCCCTGGTCATGATCAAGGAAGGAACCATGCGAATCACCGAATCCGCAGTCACGCTGATCAGCAGCCCCTGATCGGCGGCCCGGCCAACCAGCTCCCCGCAGGGCACGGAAAGTTCGACACCCAGCATGAGTCCGCGGCCGCGGATCTCTTTGAGGCCAGGCAGGCCCTGGAATTCATGCGCCAGCGCAGCCTTGAGGTGCTCGCCCACCGTCACGGCATTGGCCAGCAAGCCATCTTCTTCCATGATGCGTATGGTTTCCACGCCAGCCCGCATGGCCAGAGGGTTGCCGCCGAAGGTGCTGCCGTGGTTGCCCGGGGCAAAAATATGCGCAGCTTTCGGGCCGGCCACGACTGCACCGATCGGCACGCCAGAGCCCAGGCCTTTGGCCAGCGGCATCACGTCAGGCTTGATGCCGGCCCACTGGTGGGCAAACCATTTCCCGGTTCGGCCCATGCCGCATTGAACCTCGTCAATCATGAGCAGCCAGTCACGCTCGTCACAGAGTTGGCGCACTTGCTGGAGGTATTCGGGGGCCATCGGGTTGACGCCGCCTTCGCCCTGAATGGCTTCAAGAAAGACCGCGACCACGTTCGGATTGCCGGCGGTCGCAGATCTCAGCGACTCGATGTCATTGACCGGTACTCGCACAAAACCCTCGACCAGCGGTCCAAAACCCGCTTGAACTTTGGGATTGCCGGTGGCGCTGAGGGTGGCGATGCTGCGGCCGTGAAAGGCCTTTTCGTAAACCACGATTTCCGGGCGATCAATGCCTTTGTCGTGGCCGAACTTGCGCGCGAGCTTGATGGCTGCCTCGTTGGCCTCCAGGCCGGTGGAGCAAAAAAACACGTTGGTCATGCCCGACAACTCGACCAGCTTGGCCGCCAGGGCTTCTTGCAGGGGAATGTGGTAGTAGTTCGAGGTATGGATCAGCTTGCTGATTTGATCTTGCAGCGCCGGCACCAGCTTGGCATGGTTGTGGCCCAGCGTATTGACGGCGATGCCGCCCAGCGCATCAAGGTAGGCCTTGCCATTGACGTCCCAGACGCGGCAACCCTGACCGTGCGAGAGCGCCAGGGGCAAGCGGCCATAGGTGTTCATCACATGAGGTGAGGCGGCTTGAACGAGAACAGGAATGGCGGCGTTCATGGCGGGCGTGGCTTTCGCGAAAAAACTAAAGACCAAAAATGGTCGGGTCGCCTGGCGGCGGTGCGAGCGGCAGACCGCCCTGGTGATGGGCAGAGCCGGGTTGCGTGAGCGTGTCTGATTTTAGGCGCAGACCCTGCGCCTTTCCTTGACGATTACGCATGGCTGCGATGCGCCTGAAGCCGGGCCTGAGTGTGGGCTTCCGATGAGACTTTATGGTTCCAAGTCTTATATAAGATAGAATATTTGTGCAATGCAGCAAACAGCCGGCCACCCCGGCGCTGTGCGTCGTCAACCGGTCCTACCCACAAGCCCCAACGATGGATTTCAGCGACGTCAAAGAACTTTTCATTCAGGGCCTGACCCTGGAAGGCAAAACCTTTCGTCCCAGTGATTGGGCCGACAGGCTGTGCGGCGTGATGAGCCAGTTTCGCCCTGGCGGCCCACAACCTGGCAGTCACCTGAACTACTCGCCTTGGTGCGTTCCGACCGTGATCAACGGCGTGAAATGCGTGGTGGTCAACAGCGCGCTTCGGGAGATCGAGCCCATGGCCTGGGATTTCGTGCTGAACTTTGCCAAAGACAACCGGCTACAGGTGGCCCAAGCCTGCCTCTTGCCCGACCCGCCCAAGAGCTGACGCCTTCGAGGCGTGTTTTTGCCGCAGGCCTTTGCTTTGCGCTTGCTGATTCTTTCCATAAATTGTTTCGTCCATAAAAAAACCGCCTGAAAGGCGGTTTCTTTTTTGCTGCAGCGCACCCTACAAAACGGCGGCTTGCATCGTAATGCGAGCCGGGCGATTTGCCTGACGAATCAGGCGGCTTTGAGGGCCAGGGCTTTCACCTTGGCAGACAGGCGGCTCTTGTCGCGAGCAGCTTTGTTCTTGTGAAAGATGCCTTTGTCGGCAACCGTGTCCACGATGCTTTGCGCCTTGGCGAAAAGTTCAGCAGCTTTGGTTTTGTCGCCGCTCAAAACGGCTTTTTCGACGTTTTTCACAGCAGTGCGGTATTTGGAGCGCAGCGATGTGTTTGCAGCGTTGAGTTTGACATCCTGGCGAACGCGTTTGCGGCCGGAAGCAAGTCGGGGGTTCTTTTTCTTGGGTTTGGCGGTAGCCATATGGGAGTTCCTTTAATCCTGGGAAGGAGTCTGTGGATGTTGCAGCAAAGCCAATGATTATATGCCAGCCCCGCACGCTGGCCGACTGCGCCTCGCTGGGCTGTCTCTTGAGGGGTGACCTTCCTTTGGACGACCCAAGGAGGATGGTCGGCTGCCACGCTTGGGGCGAATGTGGCTGGATCCGCCGGGATGGATTCCTACCCCCACAGTAATGAGTGCTTTTGGAAGGCACATCGGCACTTTTCCGTCATCCTCGCGTACGGGGAGCCATGTGCGCTTGCAGGCGTGTTTCAGCAGGCGAGTTCGCGCATGACGCTGATCAGGTCGGACTTGCCTTCAAAGCCAATGCCGGGCAAGGCCGGCAGGTCGACGTAACCGTTTTGCACCTTCACCCCGTCGGGGAAGCCGCCAAAGGGTTGGAACAGGTCCGGGTAGCTTTCGTTGCCGCCCAGGCCCAGGCCGGCGGCGATGGCCAGGGACATCTGGTGGCCGCCGTGCGGAATGCAGCGTGCGGGTGACCAGCCGTTGTCCTTGAGCATGTCGAGCGTGCGGAGGTACTCGACCAGGCCGTAGCTTAGGGCGCAGTCAAATTGCAGCCAGTCGCGGTCGGGGCGCATGCCGCCGTGGCGGATCAGGTTGCGGGCGTCCTGCATCGAGAACAGGTTTTCGCCGGTGGCGATCGAGCCCTGGTAGACCTCGCCGAGTTTGGCTTGCAGTTCGTAGTCGAGCGGGTCACCGGCTTCTTCGTACCAGAACAGCGGGTATTGCGACAGCGCGCGGCCGTAGGCAATGGCTGTGGGCAGGTCAAAGCGGCCGTTGGCGTCTACCGCCAGGTGCTGGCCTGGGCCGAGGATCTTGAGAACCGATTCGATGCGCTCGCAGTCATCGGCCAGCGAGGCGCCGCCGATCTTCATCTTGACCACCGAGTAGCCGCGCTCGAGGTAGCTGGTCATCTCGCGTTGCAGGCCTTCAAGGCCCTTGCCCGGGTAGTAGTAACCGCCGGCGGCGTACACAAACACGCGCGGGTTGGGCGTGCCGTTGCCGTAGCGTTCGGCCAGCAACTGAAACAGCGGTTTGCCGGCGATCTTGGCCACAGCGTCCCAGACCGCCATATCGATCGTGCCGACCGCGACCGAGCGCTCACCGTGACCGCCCGGCTTTTCGTTGGTCATCATGCTGGCCCAGATCTTGTGCGGGTCCAGGTTGTCGCCGGTGTCATTCAAAAAGGACTCGGGTGGCGCTTCGAGCAGACGCGGCAAAAAACGCTCGCGGATCAGTCCGCCCTGGCCGTAGCGGCCGTTGGAATTGAAACCGTAGCCCACCACCGGTTTGCCGTCCCGGATCACATCGGTTACCACCGCCACCAGGCTGAGGGTCATCTTCGAGAAGTCGATGTAGGCGTTGCGGATGTCCGACTTGATCGGCAGCGTGGATTCGAGGATGTTGACGATTTTCATGGCTGGGGTTTGAGGCTGGGTGGACGGTAAAGAGAACTTGTCAGGCGGTGAGAAGCAAAAACCAAAAGCAAAATCAAAAGCAAGCGGTACGGGCGGGCTGCTTGTGTTGTGCGGTGAACGAGCCGGGTTTAGCGGGGCAGTGAGGAGCCGCCGCAGATGGCGATGTCCTGCCCGGTGATGGCGGCTGCAGCCGGCGACAGCAGGTAGGCGGTCAGGGAGGCTATCTCGTCGGGCTGGATCAGCCGGCCGATGGGCGGCAGGCGGGGCGCACTGGCGGCGCGGGCCGGGTCGGCCAGCATGGATGTTTGCGTGGCGGCTGGGGAAACCACGTTCACGGTCACGCCGCGGTCGGCGACTTCCGAGGCCCAGCTGCGGGCCAGTGC
>CAJAOB010000439.1 GCA_903941205.1 uncultured Burkholderiales bacterium
ATCCAGGGTGGCATGGTGCATCCGTATCTGGAGCGGCGCGAGCGGGTGCGCGGCGGCGGCCAGATCGTCTCCGATTACCCCGCCCTGGACCCGGCGCTGGGCCGCACTTTGGGGGTGCCGATCTTTCAGGAGCAGGTGATGCAGATCGCCATGATCGCGGCTGACTTCAGCCCCGGCGAGGCCGATGACTTGCGCCGCGCCATGGCCGCCTGGAAGCGCAAGGGGGGCGTCGAGCGCTTTCACCAGAGGCTGGTGCAGCGCATGATTGAAAAGGGCTACGACGCCGACTTTGCCGAGCGCATCTTCACGCAGATTCAGGGCTTTGGCGAGTATGGTTTTCCGGAAAGCCACGCAGCCAGCTTTGCCAAGCTGGTGTATGTCAGCTGCTGGCTCAAATGCCACGAACCGGCCTGTTTTTTAGTCGCCCTGCTGAACTCGCAGCCCATGGGTTTTTATGCCCCTTCGCAACTGGTGCAAGACGCGCGTCGGCATGGCGTCGAGGTGCGCGCCGTCGATGTCTGCGACAGCCACTGGGACTGCACGCTGGAGCCGGCAAGTCCGGCAGGCTGGCAAACCGGCCAGAACGCCCGACATCCGGGCATTCACCCCGGCCAGCCCGCCGTGCGTCTGGGCCTTTGCCTGGTGGCTGGCTTGTCTGAAGCCACGGCCTGCCGCATCGTTCAGGCCCGCCAGCAAAGCCCTTTCGTCAACACCGAAGACGCGGCTTTGCGCGCGCAGCTGGGCACGCTGGAGCTCAACGCGCTGGCCGCCGCCGATGCCTTGCGCACGCTCGCCGGCCACCGGCGCCAGCAGGTCTGGCAGGCGGCTGCGCTCAAGCCAGCGCCGCAACTGCTCAAGGCCGTGCCCACGCACGAAGCCCCGCTCGTGCTGCCCGAAACGCCCGAAGGTGAAAACATCCTGTTTGACTACCAGTCCACCGGCCTGACGCTGCGCCGGCATCCCCTGGCCTTGTTGCGCCCGAGGCTCTCCCAAAGAGGTTTTCTGAGCGCCAGCCAGCTCAATGCCTTGCCGGGCGGAAAGCGCGTGTCGGCCTGCGGCATCGTCACCGTGCGCCAGCAGCCGTCTACCGCTAAAGGCACGGTGTTTGTGACGCTCGAAGACGAAACCGGCCCGGTCAATGTGATCGTGTGGAAGTCGCTGCGCGAAAAGCAGCGCGAGCCGCTCATGCAAGCCCGCTTGCTGGCGGTATGGGGCGAATGGCAGCGCAGCGAAGAAAGCGCCGAAGGCACGGCCCAAGGCCATGGCGCGGTGCGCAATCTGGTGGCGCACCGGCTCGAAGACCTGAGCCCGCTGCTGGGGCGACTCGGCGCCCGCAGCCGCGATTTCCATTGAAGTCTGGTTGATCCTGAATCGGGCACTGACCCGATGCCGAAGCTGCATCCGGCGGTCTGAACGCCGCAAGTCCTGGCGCTATTTTGTCGCTCACGTACCGAATCAGCGCTTCATCGCCGGCGTATCCGGGCTTGGTACCGCCGCTCCGTCTTCCCTTCGAAGCCTGCCCTCGACCTGGTCGGGGGGCAGGAATCCATCCCAAGCTGTTTGGTGCGAGCAAGAAGATGGATCCCCGCAGTCGCGAGGATGACGGACAAAGGCATACCCTTTCCGCAGGACGCCGTCACCGCGCCACGTTACCGTCATGCTTGGGGAGCCTGCCCTCGACCTGATCGGGGGGTAGGAATCCATCTCATCGCACAGCCCTCTGCGCTAGAAGACATGGATCCCCACA
>CAJAOB010000440.1 GCA_903941205.1 uncultured Burkholderiales bacterium
CCGATGACGTTCCAGCCGTAGGCGGCAAAGCGCTGGGCGGTGTTGTCAATGAACCAGGGCGCGACCTGACCGTCAATCGAAATGCCGTTGTCGTCGTACAGGGCGATCAGCTTGCCGAGTTTCCAGGCGCCGGCCAGGGCGGCGGCTTCGTGGCTGATGCCTTCCATCAGGCAACCGTCGCCCATGAAGACATAGGTGTGGTGGTTGACGACCTCGTGGCCTTCGCGGTTGAACTCCTGCGCCAGCAGTTTTTCAGCCAGCGCCATGCCGACGGCATTGGTCACGCCCTGGCCGAGCGGACCGGTGGTGGTTTCGACGCCGGGGGTGTAGCCAACTTCAGGATGGCCGGGCGTCTTGCTGTGCAGCTGGCGGAAGTTTTTCAGCTCTTTCAAGGGCAGCGCGTAGCCCGTCAGGTGCAGCAGCGCGTAAATCAGCATGGAGCCGTGGCCGTTGGACAGCACGAAGCGGTCGCGGTCCAGCCAGTGCGGGTTGGCCGGGTTGTGCTGCAAATGACGCGCCCACAGGGCCACCGCCATGTCGGCCATGCCCATGGGCGCGCCGGGGTGGCCGGAGTTGGCTTGCTGGACGGCGTCCATGGCCAGGGCGCGGATGGCGTTGGCCATGAGGGGGGAGGAAGTGTCAGCCATTTGCGTTGAGGTCCAGGGTGAGGTTCGCAGGAAAGAGGGGAGGAGGGAAATCAGCGCCGGCCTTCGGTCAAACCGCGTGGCTTGGGGGATGCGGGATCCCCGTGTCAGCCGGCAAAACCTTGATTTTACAGGGGCCTCTGCGGCCCTTGGCCGGGCGCATGCGCAGCGACGTTGGCGCGGTGGCGGCGCTGCACTGGCTGTGGACGGGTGATGGACGGGCGCTGGACGGGCGCAATAACGACGCCATACCGATGCGATAACAACGCGATAACAACGCGATAACGAGGTGAAGGCGGCGCGCCAGCGCTGGCACGGCAGCGAGGCGCGAAAACGCGGGCACCATAATCCGGTCCTATGACTGACGCCCTGATTGACCGTGCATTGATTCTGGCCGCTGGCCGCGGCGAGCGCATGCGCCCGCTGACCGACACCTGCCCCAAGCCGCTGCTGCAGGTGCGGGGCAAGCCACTGATCGTCTGGCATCTTGAAGCGCTGGCGCGCGCCGGCGTCAAGCAGGTGCTGATCAACACTGCCTGGCTGGAAGAACAGTTCCCCGCGCAGCTTGGCGACGGCGCCCGCTGGGGCTTGTCCATTCGCTATTCGCATGAGGGCGCGCAGCACGGCGGCGCCCTGGAAACCGCTGGCGGCATTGCCACCGCGCTGCCGCTCTGGAAGCTCAAGGAGGACAAGCCCTTCTGGGTGCTGGGCGGCGACGTGTTCATGCCGGAGTTCGATTTTGCCGAGGCCGACGCGGCGCGTTTCCTGGCCTCCAAGGCCCTGGCGCAGATTTACCTGGTGAGCAACCCGCCGCACAACCCGCACGGCGACTTCGGCCTGTCGCCCGGCGGCATGGCGCTGAACAAGGCACCCGTGCAATGGACCTATAGCACCGTGGGCCTGTACCGGCCCGGGCTGTTTACGGGCACCCCCCCGGGGCAGGCCGCGGCGTTGGCGCCCTTGCTGCGAAAGGCCATGCAAAGCGGCCGCGTGAGCGCGGCGCTATATTCGGGCCCTTGGACCGACGTCGGCACGCCTGAGCGGCTGGCTGAATTGAACGCTGCGGCGAGCTAGCCGGCACCAGCCGGCCCGGCCCGTTTTTAACCACCATCGCCAGGATGCCCCACGTGACAGATCACCGCATTTACGCCAAACGCCGCGCCGCCGTGGCACGCGCCCTCAAAGCCGCTGGCGGCGGCATCGCCGTATTGCCGACCGCGCCCGAAGTGGCGCGCAACCGCGACAGCGATTTTCCCTACCGCCACGACAGCTACTTTTACTACCTCACCGGCTTCAGCGAACCCGGCGCCTGGCTGGTGATCGAGGCCTCGGGTCAGACCAGCTTGTTTTGCCGGCCCAAGGATCTCGAGCGCGAGATCTGGGACGGCTTTCGCCTGGGCCCCAAGGCTGCACCCGAGACGCTCGGCGTGGACCGGGCTTTTGCGCTGGACGAGCTGGACAAGCGCTTGTCGGAGGTGCTGGACGGCCAGAACGCCGTGTGGTTTCCATTCGCCACGCACAAGGGGCTTGAAACGCAGGTCGATGGCTGGCTCGGTCAGCTGCGGGCCCGGGTGCGTTTTGGCGCGCAGTGCCCGCACAGCCAGCATGACTTGTGCAAGCTGCTCGACGAGATGCGCCTGGTCAAGGACAGCCATGAAGTCGGCATCTTGCGGCGCGCCGGTCGCATCTCGGCCGGCGCCCATGTGCGCGCCATGCAGACCTCTGCCGCCATGCTGCGGGCGGGCGTCAAGGGCGGCGCGCGTGAATACCACCTGGAAGCCGAACTGCTGCACGAGTTCCGTCGCCACGGATCGCAGTTCCCGGCCTACGGCAGCATCGTCGCCGCCGGCGCCAACGCCTGCGTGCTGCATTACCGCGCCGGCAACGCCGAACTCAGGGACGGCGAGCTGTGCCTGATCGACGCCGGCTGCGAACTCGACGGCTATGCCAGCGACATCACGCGGACTTTCCCAGTCAATGGAAAGTTCACGCCCGCGCAGCGCCGGCTCTATGACATCGTGTTGGCAGCGCAGTCTGCCGCCGTGGCGGCGACCCGGCCCGGCAAGCGTTTTAGCGATCCGCACGACGCGGCGACGCGGGTTCTGGTGGAAGGCATGCTCGAGACCGGGCTGCTGCCCAAGGGCAAGCACGGCAAGGTCGATGACGTGCTGGCGTCCGGCGCTTACCGGCAGTTTTACATGCACCGCACCGGCCACTGGATGGGCATGGATGTGCATGACTGCGGCGACTACACCGAACCCGAGGGCAAGGCCACGCTGCAAACCGACGCCTTGGGCCAGCAAGTGATGCGCAAGCCCTCGCGCATCCTCAGGCCCGGCATGGTGCTGACCATCGAGCCCGGCATTTATGTCCGGCCCGCCAAAGGCGTGCCCAAGGAGTTCTGGAACATCGGCATCCGCATCGAAGACGATGCGCTGGTCACCGCCAAGGGTTGCGAGCTGCTCACACGCGGCGTGCCGGTGGATGCCGACGAGATTGAAGCGCTGATGCGCGGCTGAAACAGCCGCAAGCGGCAGGGCCCCGCAGACTGCGGGCGCACCGACCAGGGGGGTCAGCTCACGGCCCCTGGCTTCCCCAATCCTGATTCCTGACTCCTGATTCCTGATAGCTACTATCAATCGATTAGGCAAATTCAATTGGCTTTATTAATTGATAAATCCTATGATTCCTCATCTTTCGATTAACCAAGCCTATCAACAGGAGTTCAAGATGAGCACACAAGCCCCCGCAATCAAAACCATGGCCAACCTCGAGGCCGCCTTTGCCGGCGAGTCCATGGCGCACATCAAGTACCGCTATTTCGCCAAGCTGGCCCGCGTGGCCGGCGACGAGGAAACGGCGCGCACCTTTGAGGAAACCGCCGACCAGGAAATCATGCATGCCTTCGGCCACCTCGACCTGCTTTACCCCAAGGCCAGCATGACGCCAGCCAAGGCCTTGCAGATCGCCATTGATGGCGAGACCTACGAATACTCCGAGATGTACCCCGGCTTTCGCGCCACCGCTGAAGCCGAAGGCAATGCGGCGGCCGTGGCCGAGATGAACGAGCAGATTGAAGAGTCCAAAGTGCATGCCGCACAATTCCAGGCCACTTTGCTCAAAGCGCAAAAACGCTTTGCGGCGCTGGCCAAGGTCGAGGAGCGCCATGCCAATCACTACCGGGCACAGCTCGAAAAAGTCAAGGCTGCGGCCTGAGCGCAGGACAGCGGCCAACTTGCACACCCGGCTGCGGGTCGGGCGCCTGAAGCGTTCGGTCCCCGCGGCAAGATTCACAATCTCCACTTTTTAAAGGCTTTTTCATGAAAACTTATATCTGTATCGTCTGCGGCTTCCTCTACGACGAGGCCGCTGGCCGGCCTGAAGACGGCATCGCCCCCGGCACCGCATGGGCCGACGTTCCCGAAAGCTGGGCTTGCCCGGACTGCGGCGTCGCCAAGGCAGACTTTGAAGTCGTTGAACTCTGAAGGCACTGCATGAGCCAGCCCCTTGTCATCGTCGGTGCCGGCCTGGCCGGCTGGACCACGGCGCGCGAGTTCCGCAAACTGGACACAAGCACACCGGTGACGCTGGTCACGGCCGATGCCGGCGACTTCTACGCCAAGCCTTCGCTGTCCAACGCTTTCGCCCAAGGGCGGCTGCCTGCGCAGCTGGTGAGCACGCCAGCCGACAAAATGGCCCAGACGCTGAACCTCACGCTGCTGGCCCGTACCCGCGTCGAATCCATCGACACGGCTGCGCAAACCCTGAGCGTGCGCAGCCCCGACGGCTTGCAAACGCTGGCCTACCGCGACCTGGTACTCGCCACCGGCGCACAGCCGATTCGGGTGCCGGTCGAAGGCGATGCCGCCAGCGCGGTGCTCAGCGTCAACTCGCTGGACGATTTCGCGGCTTTTCATGCGCGCCTGCAAGCGCTCGGCGAGCCGGCCGCTTCGCCCGGGCCGCAGGTGTTGATCATGGGCGCGGGCCTGATCGGCTGCGAGTTTGCCAATGATCTGGCCCAGGCCGGCTACCGTGTGCGGGTGGTGGACCCGGGGCCGCGTCCGCTGGCGGCCTTGCTGCCGCCCGAAGCCGGTGCGGCGCTTGCGCAGGCGCTGCAAGCCCTGGGCGTGCAGTTTCACTTTGGCACCACGCTCAAAGCCCTGAACGGCGAGGGCAGCTCAGCGCTGCTCGCCGGCTCGCCGGGCCAGATGCAGGCCGTGCTGGCCAGCGGTGAAACCT
Source organism: uncultured Burkholderiales bacterium (assembly GCA_903941205.1). Classification (GTDB taxonomy): domain Bacteria; phylum Pseudomonadota; class Gammaproteobacteria; order Burkholderiales; family Burkholderiaceae_C; genus Polaromonas. Next base: position 4,884 of record CAJAOB010000440.1, read on the forward strand.
TCGCCGCCGATGCGGTGCTCAGCGCCGTCGGGCTGCGGGCCGACACGGCGCTGGCCCTGGCGGCCGGGCTGCAAACAGAGCGCGCCATTGTGGTGAACCGGCAGCTGCAAACCAGCGCGCCGCATGTCTACGCCTTGGGCGACAGCGCCCAATACGCCAGCGCGCCCTCGCAGCTGTCGGCGCTGGGCGCGGCACTGCCCTACGTTATGCCCATCATGAACGCCGCGCGCGCCTTGGCCGCCACGCTGGCTGGCACGCCCACCGAGCTGGTGTTTCCGCTGATGCCGGTGTCGGTCAAGACGCCCGCCTTGCCGCTGGTCGTGGCCGCTGCCCAACCGGGCCTGGCCGGCGCGTGGAACGCAATCGAAGCCGGCGTCTGGCACTGGAAAGACGAGGCCGGTCTGGCGCGCGGCTTCGTGCTGGCCGGCGCGCAGACCGCGCAGCGCATGGCCCAGTCCCGGCTGGTGACGCTGTAGACGCCGAGCGGCGCGGCGCCTGCCCAAGGCTTTCTGCGCGCAGTCCTGTTGGCGCCTTGCACCAAGCGAGCCCCCGGCTTGCTCTCATGCCAGATTCGAGCCGCCAGCGCTGCAAAAAAGTCAAAACCGCAACAACCTAGGTGCAGGGATTGAGGGGCAGAGCTGGCAAATCCGGGGCCTACAATCGCGGTCCTTACAAGCAAATGACGGCCACCCGGCCCACCCCGCAGGAGAGGCTTTCCATGTCCAACACGCCGGTCGACCAGCAACAGGAAAAGCGCGACGAGTTGCGCCGGGCGGCACTTGAATACCACGAGTTCCCCAGACCGGGCAAAGTGGCACTGGCCGCAACCAAGCAACTGGTCAACCAGCGCGATCTGGCACTGGCTTACTCGCCGGGCGTCGCCGCGCCCTGCGAGGAAATCGTCAAGGACCCGAACGCCGCCTTCAAATACACCAGCCGGGGCAATTTGGTGGCGGTGATCTCCAACGGCACCGCCGTGCTCGGCCTGGGCAATATCGGCCCGCTGGCCTCCAAGCCGGTGATGGAAGGCAAGGCCGTGCTGTTCAAGAAGTTCGCAGGCGTTGACGTCTTCGACATCGAGATCGACGAGCAGGACCCGGCCAAGCTGGTGGAGATCATTGCTTCGCTCGAACCCACCTTCGGCGCCATCAACCTCGAAGACATCAAGGCGCCCGACTGCTTCTTCGTCGAGCGCGAACTGCGCAAGCGCATGAAGATCCCGGTGTTTCACGACGACCAGCATGGCACGGCCATCACGGTCGGTGCGGCCCTGCTCAACGCCCTCAAGGTCGCCGGAAAAGACCCCCAAAAGATCAAGCTGGTGACCTCCGGCGCCGGTGCGGCCGCGCTGGCCTGTCTGAATCTCTTGCTCAAACTTGGTATTCCGCGCGAAAACATTTTCGTCACCGATCTCGCCGGCGTGGTTTATGAGGGCCGAACCGAGCTGATGGATGAAGACAAGATCCAGTTCGCGCAAAAAACAGCAGCCCGCACGCTCGGAGAAATCATCGAAGGCGCGGACGTTTTCCTCGGCCTGTCGGCGGGCGGGGTGCTGAAAAAGGACATGGTCGCCAAAATGGCCGCGAATCCGATCATCTTCGCGCTGGCCAATCCGAATCCGGAGATATCGCCCGAAGACGTCAAACTGGTGCGCGATGACGCCATCATGGCGACCGGTCGCACCGATTACCCGAACCAGGTCAACAACGTCCTGTGCTTTCCCTACATCTTTCGCGGCGCGCTCGATGCCGGTGCCTCGACCATCACCATCGAGATGGAAATCGCAGCGGTGCATGCGATCGCCGAGCTCGCGCAAGCGGAGCAAAGCGAGGTCGTGGCCGCTGCCTACGTGGGCGAAAAGCTGGCTTTTGGACCCGATTACCTGATTCCCAAGCCTTTTGACCCGCGGCTCATGATCAAGATTGCGCCGGCCGTGGCGCAGGCAGCAGCCGACAGCGGCGTCGCCTTGCGCCCGATCACCGACATGGACGCCTATCGCCAAAAGCTGCAAAGCTTTGTCTATGCCTCCGGCACCGTGATGAAGCCGATTTACGCGGCCGCCAAGGCCGCCAGCCGCAAGCGCGTGGCCTATGCCGAAGGCGAAGAGGAGCGCGTGCTGCGCGCCTGCCAGATCGTGGTCGACGAAGGCCTGGCCCGTCCGACCCTGATCGGCCGGCCGGCCGTCATCGCGCGACGCATCGAAAAGTTCGGCCTGCGCTTGAAAGAGGAGCTTGACTACGACGTGGTCAATGTCGAGCAAGACCTGCGCTACCGCGACTTCTGGCAAACCTACCACCGCATGATGGCCCGGCGCGGCGTCACCGAACAAATGGCAAAGATCGAGATGCGCCGGCGTTTGACGCTCATTGGCGGCATGTTGCTGCACAAAGGCGACGTGGACGGACTGATCTGCGGAACCTGGGGCACCACCGCCATCCATCTGGACTACCTCGACCAGGTGATCGGCAAACGCAGCGGCGTCAACACCTACGCCTGCATGAACGGGCTGATGCTGCCTGGCAGGCAGGTCTTTTTGCTCGACACCCATGTCAACTATGACCCCACGGCCGAGCAGCTCGCGGAAATCACCACCCTGGCTGCCGCCGAAATGATGCGCTTTGGCATCAAGCCCAAAGTGGCCCTGCTGTCGCACTCCAACTTTGGCTCGTCCAACCAGCCCAGCGCGCTGAAGATGCGGCAAACCCTGGCCTTGCTGCGCGAAAAATCGCCCTGGCTCGAAGTTGACGGGGAAATGCACGGCGACGTGGCGCTGGACCCGGAGGCGCGGGCCGGCGTGATGCCGCACAGCACGCTCAGCGGAGAGGCAAACTTGCTGGTGCTGCCCAACATTGATGCGGCCAACATCGCCTACAACCTGCTCAAGACCGCCGCCGGCGGGAACATTGCCATTGGCCCGGTTCTGCTGGGGGCCGACAAGCCGGTACACATCCTGACGGCAAGCACCACCGTGAGGCGCATCGTCAACATGACTGCGCTGACCGTCGCCGACGCCAACGCGGCGCGCTGAAGCCCAAAGCCCAGCAAGGGCCGCCTTGGTGTGAGGCAACCCTTGCAATTTTGGTCCACATGAGTCAAACTACGCCGCTTGAAGATTCAGGGTTAACCCGGCAAAAGAACGGGCTCACCTGAGATCAGGAAAGGCGTTTTTTGAAGTCGCGTAAACGTTGGAGTGGCTGGGCACAGGCCGGAGCGGCCATCCTGCTGACACTGATGGCTGGTTTTTGCACCCTCCCGGTGCATGCCAAAGACTCCCGTCGGGCCACAGACACCACGGTTTCGCTCAGCCAGTTGCCCACCGAGGGGCAGGTCGTGATGGCGCTGATTTACAAGGGCGGCCCGTTCAGATATGACAAGGACGGCACGGTATTTGGCAACCGGGAAAAGCTTCTTCCAGCTCAACCCAGGCCTTACTACCGGGAATACACCGTCAGGACGCCCGGGGAAAGAAGTCGAGGAGCTAGGCGCATTGTGTGCGGTGGACAAAAACCCGCTGCGCCGGACGCCTGTTATTACACCGACGATCATTACGCCAGCTTTCGCCAGATCGTCCCGTAAAACCGGGCTTCAGGGCATTTAGTGCAAGTTTCAGTTGATTTTTTGCTTACTTTGTTATTAGAAAGAGACGCGAAGATGGACACACCACTTCGTACTGTGCGGCCAAATATTGTTCAATCCATACGCGCCTTTCGCGTACCGGAATTGCAAGACGCGGCCACCGAATTAGG
>CAJAOB010000441.1 GCA_903941205.1 uncultured Burkholderiales bacterium
GCGGATTGTTGTGTCAAGGTCGGCCGGATGTCGCATGCCTTTTTGTGCGCAATCATTAACCCTGTGTTATGGCTTGAGGAGCTTTCTTGCCAGGCGACGCCAGCGCTGGCTGCTTGGCTGGAAGTTCCGGCATGCCGAATCCCTGCTGGCGCACCAGGGTCTGCAATTGCACGATGAAGGCTTGCGTGAGCTGTGAGACGGGCTCAAAGCGCGTATGCACCAGATTGGCCTGAAAAACAGGCGCATTTGCCAGGGGACGCACCACCAACTGGCTGTTGGACGACCAGCAGCGCACTGAAAATTCATCGATCAGCGCCACGCCGGCGCCCATGTGGACCAGCGAGGCGGCGTTTTGTGGCGACCCGACCTCGATGGCCGGGGCCAACGTTTCGTCGTGCGCCTTGTAGAGAGCGCTGACCATGATGCCGAAAGGAGTGTCCTTTTCGTAGCTGATCAGCGGGTAAGGCCGCAGGTCGGCCAGGGTCAGGGTGGCGCGCCGGGTCAATTCATGGTTGTAGGGCAAAACGCAGACCAGCCGGTTCTGGCAGAGGGGCGTGACGTCCAGATTGGGGTGCTCCATGGCGGTGATGATGATGCCCAGATCGGCCTGGCGGCTGAGCACGCGCTCTTTGAGGTAGGCGTGGCCCAGGCATTGGAAAGTGAGTTTGACCTCCGGGTGGCTGGCACGAAACAAGGCCAGCGCCTCGGGAATCAGCATTTGACCGACGCTCGGGCTTGAGACGATGTTCAGGATGCCGGAGCGGTTCTTGGACAAATCGGCCGCCAGTTCATTGACGCGTTGCACCGCCTGGTAGACCGATTCGACTTCGTGAAACAGCTTCTTGGCTTCGGGTGTGGGGTACAAGCGGCCCTTGATTCGCTCGAACAGCGGAAATTCAACCCGCTGCTCGGTGTGCGAAAGCAGGCGGCTGATGGCGGGCTGGGACACAAACAGCAACTGCGAGGCGCCGCTGATCGAGCCGGTGGTCATCACGGCCCGGAAAACTTCGATCTGACGCAGATTCAGTTTCATGGAGGGGCTTGCCCGAATCAAAGGGTCAGTTAACAAAAGGTTATGAGTAGACAACGAAAGAGCAAGGTCTGTGCCCAAGCTCGGGGGTAGAGTGCGACTATAGAAAGCAAGCAGGCTTTGGGGGGAGGGTGGAAACCCGTCGCCAGCCCCAAAGCGGTGCACCAGCACACCACAAGCAGGACCTTCGCCATGAAAAAAGTCATCTATGTCATCAACCCGAACAGCACCCAGGCGGTGACTGCCGGCATCGATACAGCCATGGCGCCGCTGCGCACGGCGGGCGGGCCTGCCATCGAATGCCTGACGCTGGAGTCCGGGCCACCGGGCATCCAGAGCCAGTTCGACGTGGAAGCCGTCACCTTGCCGCTGGTGCAACTGGCGCGCTCGCTGCAAGACCGGGCCGCGGCTGTCGTGATCGCCTGCTTCAGCGACCCGGGCCTGCACGTGGTGCGAGAGGCGCTTGCCAAGCCGCAAGCCATTCCCGTGCTCGGCATCAGCGAGTGCGGTTTGCTCACGGCCCTGACCATGGGGCAGCGCTTCGGGGTGATCGCCATCCTCAACACCTCGATCCCGCGCCATTTGCGCACCTACGGCGCCATGGGCCTGCTGGACCGTTTTGCCGGCGAGCTGGCCGTGGGCCTGAACGTCACTGAACTGGGCAACTACGACGCCACCCTGAGTCGCATGATTGCGACCGGCCGCCGCCTGCGTGATGAAAAAGCCGCCGATGTGATCGTCATGGGCTGCGCGGGCATGGCCGCCTACCAGGCGCCGCTGCAAGACGCGCTGGGCA
>CAJAOB010000442.1 GCA_903941205.1 uncultured Burkholderiales bacterium
CCCTGAACCAACAATCTATGGCAACTGCGATAGTTGGAGCCTCATTGTAGGCAAAAAGCCAGCAGTGCGTAGACCGGGAAAGGCCAAATATTTGTCGTTGCGGACCCGCAACAGGAAAATTGTGCACAGCTTATCAACAATTATTGACAAGCAACTCTGAACAACTTGTGGGCGATCTGTGAATCGTCGGTTAATCGTCGAGATCTGTCGCATTCGCGCTATTTTTGACATCGCTTTATGCACATTAAGCCTAATAAGATTTCTTTATTCTACCAAAAGTCATTTAGGACTGGCTCTCATTCCTCAGCCAACCAAAAGCAGGAGGGCTTGAGGCCACTCCGAACGCTTCAGACAGGAGTCGAAAAAATAAATCCCCGGCTATCTCGACAGTTAAAGCCAAGAAAAACCCCCAAGCCCGACAGGTTATGGGGGCAATAGGCCGCCTTTTGCCGACCTCACTGAGTCGTCAAAGACTCAGCGGCTGGGTCGGATAAGCGCGTATTGAGCCCATTCGCCGCGCCTGAACAAGACGTTGACCGGCTTGCCTTTATCCATCTTGGCGAGCGCCTGGTCAAAGTCCCTCATGCTTAGTATTTCGGTGTTCGCAATCGCGACGATCACATCACCCTCTCGCATTCCAGCGCGCGCAGCAGCCCCGTCAGCAGATTCGACCCGGACACCGCCGCGTAGTTTCAATTCCTTTTTCTGGGCATCGGTTAACTCGGCGACCACCAACCCGAGCGCCTGCGCTGGTCCCGCGACGGGGGGCTTGGCTTCCGGCGCAGCAGCGCGTCGGGACGGCTTTTCGGGCTCGACCTCTGCGATGGTCACGGTCAGATCGCGCGCGGCACCGCGCCGGAACACGGTGATCGTGGCACGTGTACCCGGCTTCACGTTACCGACAAGACGCGGCAAATCACTGGATTTTTCAATGACCTTGCCATCGAACTTGGTGATGATGTCACCCGCCTCGATACCGGCTTTTTCGGCGGGCGCGCCCGCCTCGACTCCACGCACCAGCGCGCCCTGAGGCCGACCCAGTCCGATGGACTCGGCGATTTCCTTGCTGACCTGATCAATCTGGACGCCGATGCGGCCGCGCGTGACGCGGCCCGAGCTGCGCAATTGCTCGGAAACACGAATGGCTTCGTCGATCGGGATTGCGAAAGAAATACCCTGGAAACCGCCTGAGCGCGAGTAAATCTGGCTGTTGATGCCGACCACTTCACCGCGCATATTGATCAACGGGCCGCCGGAGTTTCCAGGGTTGATAGCGACGTCGGTCTGAATAAAGGGCAGGTAATCGCCGGTATCGCGCTGCTTGGCGCTGACGATCCCGGCAGTGACCGTGTTTTCAAGGCCAAAGGGCGAGCCAATAGCCATCACCCATTCGCCCACACGCATGCGGTTGGCGTCGCCAATCTTCACGGCCGGAAGCCCGGTGGCTTCGATCTTGACGACCGCCACGTCGGACCTCTTGTCCGCGCCGATGATCCGGGCCTTGAACTCACGCTTGTCGGTGAGGGTAACGATAACCTCATCAGCGCCGTCCACCACATGGGCGTTGGTCATCACAAAGCCGTCAGACGACAGTATGAATCCCGAGCCTACGCCACGCGGCTGGTCCTGATCCGGCTGGCCCTGATCTGGCTTGGGAGAGCGAGGAAGGTTAGGGGGGACCGGGATTCCGAAGCGCCTGAAAAACTCGAGCATCTGTTCATCGGTGCCGGGACTCCCACTGGGCTTGGCTTTTTCCAGGGTACGAATGTTGACCACAGACGGGCCGAGCTGGTCGACCAGGTCGGTAAAGTCAGGCAAGGCCCGCACCTGCGCCCAAGCTGATTGCATGGGCAGCATGACGCCCCCTAGGCTCAGGGCCATCGCAGCGGACAAAATAAAAGATCGCAGCGGAAACCGGTTCAGCTTGAGCATCATGAGCTTTCTGAAAATATCAAAAGAGGAAACTTGAAAAAGCGAGGTGAAAAGCCAGACTTCATACTGCTTGGCGCACAAGAATGGCACATCCGAAACAACCTTGTTGGAAATTGGGCCACCCATGCTCGAGTTCAAGGGCAAAAACAAGTCGCCTGGCGCCGGGTTTGCAAATAATTTTGGACCAGCGCAACGCTGGGCGTGCTGGTTTGCGGTTTTAGAAATGGTCACGGAGGATTCTTCTGCAAGCGCCATTCGTTTTCAAGGATTCAAGCTCCCGGACCGCTGCCAGCTCGAGGATCTGCAGCTTTGACGGCAAACGCCCGGGTCACCCAACTTTTGAGCCCACACCGCTGAATGACAAGACTTGTCGGGGTGCCGGTGAGGCGGCCATTGCCGGGCGCGTTTCATTTTCAGCGCTCAAGTTCAAGCGCCACGCTGCGCCGCACCTTGTCCGCATGCTCGCCGCTTGAAGACTCCAGCCGGCCAGGCGCATAAACCGCCCGTCGAAGCGCAAGCCAGCGCGCGGGGGCTGAGGAGCGTTCGGCCCAAAGCCACCAAACCGCACCCGCCCGATTGTCCATACGCAACAACAGCGCATGCTGTAAATCCATAACCACGATGGGCGCATCCAGCGCAGACCCCCCCCGGTAGACCGGGCTTTCCCAGCGCCAACGTTGACCGTCCCATCCGAGCGCGCCGACAGGAGCGCGGCGCCAGCCGGTTGACATGAACACCGCGCTGATCAGCAAGGAAAGCCAGCCCAGCATCGGTCGCCAGTCCCCGGCCGCAGAAAAATACGCCCAGCAAAGCGTGACGTTGGCGGCGACGATCCAGCCGAGAAAAAGCGCGACACCCAGAAGTCTGGAGCGACCCAGTGGATAAACAAACGACGGCGCGCTGTGCAGAGTCAATTAACAGACTCAGACTAACGGCATTGACTGCCGGCTCCAAGCACCGTCTTGCTCAGGCGCGCTTGAAAACCAGGGAGCCATTGGTGCCGCCAAAACCGAAATTGTTTTTGACAGCGACATCGATCCTGGCATCCCGCGCCGTGTTCGCACAGTAGTCCAGATCGCAAGCCGGGTCCTGATTGAAGATGTTGATGGTGGGCGGAATTTTTTGATGGTGCAGCGCCAGCACGGTGTAAACCGACTCGATTCCGCCAGCCCCACCCAGCAGGTGACCGGTCATGGACTTGGTAGAACTGACCATCATGCGCGATGCATGGTCACCAAAGGCCGCCTTGATCGCCTGCGTTTCATTGATGTCGCCAAGCGGCGTCGACGTGCCGTGCGCATTGAGATACTGCACCTCGTCGGCATTGACGCCCGCGTTGGCCATGGCGCCCCGCATCGCACGACGGGGTCCGTCCATGCTGGGAGCGGTGATATGACCCGCGTCGGCGCTCATGCCGAAGCCGGCAAGTTCCGCGTAGATTCTCGCGCCGCGGGCCTTGGCATGTTCGTACTCCTCGAGCACCATGACGCCAGCACCCTCGCCGAGCACAAAACCGTCACGGTCCTTGTCCCAGGGGCGGCTGGCGCTCTTGGGGTCGTCATTGCGCGTGGAAAGAGCGCGCATGGCGGCAAAACCACCGACTCCCAAGGGAGAGACGGTAGCCTCGGCACCACCCGCAATCATCACGTCAGCGTCACCGTATTCGATCATCCGACCTGCGTCGCCGATGCAATGCAGGCCAGTCGTGCAGGCGGTCACGATGGCGATGTTCGGCCCTTTGAAGCCAAATTTCATCGAGACATGACCAGCAATCATGTTGATGATGGAGCCGGGTACAAAAAATGGGGTGATGCGGCGCGGGCCCCGACTGACAAGTTCTGCGTGGGTGTTTTCGATCAAAGGCAAGCCGCCAATCCCCGATCCGATGACACAGCCGATGCGCACAGCCTGATCTTCGGTCAGCGCATCGCCGACCGACAAACCGCTGTCAAGCACAGCCTGACAGGCTGCAGCCAGCCCGTAATGGATGAAGGTATCCATGTGCCGGGCTTCTTTTTCTGCGATGTAATCGGCTATCTGAAAGCCTTTGACCTCGCCTGCAATCTTGGTGGAAAAGGCGCTGGCATCAAATTTGGAAATCAGATCAATGCCGGAATGACCGGCGAGGAGGTTGGCCCAGTTCTCAGCTACCGTGTTACCCACGGGGCTGATACAACCCAGACCTGTCACAACGACACGGCGACGGCTCATGCGCGAATCCTGGATGAAAACTTGAAAGGCCGCGAACGGCCTTTCAAGATGGTGAGTGAAAGCGGGTCAGGCTTTTTGGTGGGAGGTGGCGTAATCAATCGCGTTTTGGACGGTCGTGATTTTTTCCGCATCTTCGTCAGGAATCTCGATGCCGAACTCGTCTTCGAGCGCCATCACCAGTTCGACCGTGTCAAGAGAGTCTGCACCAAGATCGGCCACAAACGATTTCTCGCTGGTGACTTGGCTTTCTTCAACGCCGAGTTGCTCGGCAATGATTTTCTTAACACGTGCTTCGATATCGCTCATAGTTCCCTCTGAGGGTTGTGGATTAATCCGTGATTTTAGCCGGTTCGAGAGGCCGATCTCATCAGGACTGCCAGACGACCCCAAAGCGGCCTCGTTACGCGGGACGCAGACCCGTCCGCCGATGTAATGAACTGCGATTCGCCGAGGCCTGCCGGCTTCGGCTAAATTGCGACAGCGTCGCCGCTGGAACGCTGAACCTCAAAACGCCATCACATGTACATCCCGCCGTTGACATGGATTTCTTGCCCGGTGATGTAGCCAGCCTCGGGGCTGGCGATGAAAGAAACAGCGTGAGCAATGTCTTGCGGCTTACCGAGATGTCCGAGCGGAATCTGACCAAGTAATGCTTTTTGCTGCTCTTCAGGCAGACCTGCCGTCATGTCGGTTTCGATGAAGCCGGGGGCGATGCAATTGACGGTGATGCCGCGCGAACCAAGTTCTCTGGCCAGCGCCCGAGTCATGCCCGCGACACCGGCTTTGGCCGCCGCATAGTTGGCCTGCCCGGCATTGCCGGAAGCACCCACGACCGACGTGATGCTGATAATGCGCCCGTAGCGCTGCTTCATCATGGTCCGCATGACGGCCCGGCTCATGCGGAAAACCGCCTTCAGATTGGTGTCCAGCACGGCGTCCCAGTCCTCGTCCTTCAGACGCATGGCCAGCATGTCGCGTGTGATGCCCGCGTTATTGACCAGTACCTGCAAGCCGCCGTGCTCCTTGACCAGACTGTCGATCAGCGCGTCGATGGCCGGCGCGTCGTTGACATTGAGGTTCCTGCCGATGCATCCCGGAAATTCCGCCAGCGCATGGGCGATTTTTGCGGCACCCTCGTCACTTGTAGCTGTACCGACCACCTTCAGGCCGCGTCGGGCCAGTTCAAGCGCAATGGCAGCACCAATCCCACGAGAGGCGCCGGTCACCAGCGCCAACTGGCCGACGTATTTGTTTTCATTCATACGGTTTCGTTCTTCAGGAGAGCTTTCACATCGGCCAGGCTGGCGGGGTCATACAGGGCTGCGCCCGTCAGTTCTGGGTCAATGCGCTTGACCATGCCCGCAAGCACCTTGCCAGGCCCGCATTCAATCACGCAACTCAGGCCTCGAGCTTTCAGCGCTTGTACGCACTCGACCCAGCGCACCGGGCCAAAGGCTTGCTCGTACAAGGCAGCGCGGATCCGGTCCGCCTGCGTCTCGACGGCCACGGCCACGTTGTTGATGACTGGAATTTGCGGCGCGCCCAGGTCCATGCCGGCGAGCTGGACGCGCAGCTTGTCGGCCGCCGGCTTCATCAGGCTCGAATGAAAGGGCGCTGACACCGCCAGCGGCAAGGCGCGCTTGGCGCCGTTGGCCTTGAGAACCTCGCAAGCCTTGTCGACACCGGCTTTGCTGCCGGCAATCACGGTTTGCCCCGGGTCATTGAAGTTGACTGCTTCGACGACTTCACTCGTGTTCGCGCCAAAACTCCGCAAGGCCTCGGCGCAGCCTTCAATGACCTTGCTGGCGTCCATGCCCAAAATGGCGGCCATGGCACCCATGCCCACGGGCACCGCGTCCTGCATGGCCTGGGCCCGAAAACGCACCAGAGGCGCTGCCTGCGTCAGGCTCAGTACGCCCGAGGCGACCAATGCGGTGTATTCGCCGAGCGAGTGGCCGGCGACTGCCGCCGGAGCCACGCCGGTTTCCGCCATCCAGACACGGTAGGCGGCGACGCCAGCCACCAGCATCACAGGCTGGGTATTGGTGGTCAGGGCCAGCGACTCCTTGGGGCCATGCCTTATCAAAAGACCGAGGTCTTCGCCAAGCGCCTGCGAGGCTTCCTCCAACGTGCGGGCCACCACCGGGTGCTCGCCCCAGGCGTCCAGCATACCCACGGACTGCGATCCCTGACCCGGAAAAACAAATGCGAATGCTTTCAAAACGAAGCCTCCCTTGAACAAGCGCAGAAAATGACCAGCCCGCGTGCGCAGTCAAGGCGCTCGCAGACACCAAGCTCAATAATCGAGGAGCACCGCGCCCCAGGTGAAGCCGCCGCCCACGCCTTCGAGCATCAGCGTGTCGCCTTTCTTGACCTTGCCGCTGCGCACGGCGACATCCAGCGCCAGCGGTATGGATGCGGCCGACGTATTGCCATGTTGATCCACGGTAACGACCAGCTTCTCGGGCGCGAGCTTGAGTTTTTTGGCAGTGCTTTGCATGATGCGAATGTTCGCCTGATGCGGGATCAGCCAGTCGATGTCGGCCTCGGTCTTGCCGGCTTTAGCCAGCACGGCGCGCGCGGCATCTTCGAGCACGCCCACTGCCAGCTTGAAGACCGCCTGGCCGTCCATGGTCAGCAAGGGACTGCCCGTGACTTGCCCGCCGGACACATGACCGGGGACGCACAAAATGCCCGCATGTTTGCCGTCAGCGTGAAGGTCTGTGGCCAGGATACCCGGCACGTCAGAGGCTTCGAGCACCACGGCGCCAGCGCCGTCACCAAACAACACGCAGGTCGTACGGTCTGAAAAATCCAGAATGCGGGAAAACACTTCGGCGCCAACCACCAGGGCTTTGCTGGCAGTGCCCGTTTTGATCATCGCGTCTGCCACGGTCAGCGCATAAACAAAGCCGCTGCAAACGGCCTGCACGTCAAAGGCCGGGCAGCCGGCCACGCCGAGCTTGTGTTGCAAGATGCAAGCGGCCGAAGGGAAAACCATGTCCGGTGTCGAGGTCGCCAAAACGATCAGGTCGATCTCGCCCGCCCCGCGACCAGCGGCTTCAAGCGCGCGCCGACACGCGTGCAAGGCCAGATCGCTGACGTAAACGTCTGGCTCGGCAAAGTGGCGGGCGCGAATACCCGTGCGCTCCACGATCCATTCATCCGATGTCTCGACGCCCTTGGCGGCAAGTTCCGATGCCAGATCGGCATTGGTCAGTCGGCGCGGGGGCAGAAAACTGCCCGTGCCCGTGATGCGGGAAAAACGGCTCATTCAGGACTCATTCAAGAGACGAAGGATCGTCAGTGGACGGGAGATTGCAGCGCAACGCGGGCCGGGTCGGCACCCGCCCCTGGCAGCGCGGCGTCGGGCGACTGGATCGCCGCATGGGCCAACAAGGGCGCAGCGTGGGAAATCCGGTCTTTGACTTTTCCAACCAGGTTATTTCGGGCTGCATCATAAGCTCGATTGAGCGCTCGCTCAAAGGCAAAAGCATCTGCCGACCCGTGGCTTTTGAACACCAGCCCACGCAAGCCCAGCAAAGCGGCTCCGTTGTAGCGACGATGGTCAACGCGCTTTTTAAAAGCAGTTAGTACCGGATAAGCAAATAGCGCGGCTATTTTGGTGAGAACGTTGCGGGAGAACTCGGCCTTGATGAAGTCACCGATCATGCCCGCCAAGCCTTCACTGGCCTTGAGAGCGACATTGCCGACAAAGCCATCGCACACGACGATATCGGTCGTTCCCTTGAAAATATCATTGCCCTCGACATTGCCAAAAAAGTTCAGATCGCCGGCCTGTGCTGCGAACCTGAGAAGATCGCCTGCCTTCTTGATGGTTTCGCTTCCTTTGATCGCCTCTTCACCAATGTTCAACAAGCCAACGCTGGGCGCAGCTTGACCAAACATGGCCGACACCAGCGCCGATCCCATCACCGCAAATTGCAGCAAATGCTGCTCGCTGCAATCCACGTTGGCGCCCAAGTCAAGAACCGTCGTGGCGCCGCCTCTGGCATTGGGAAGTTGGGTGGCAATCGCAGGCCGGTCGATACCGTCCAGCGTCTTAAGCAAATAGCGGGAGATCGCCATCAGGGCACCGGTATTGCCGGCCGAAACCGCCACATCGGCAGCAGAGTCCCTGACTTGCTGAACCGCCACACGCATGGAGGAGTCTTTTTTCCGCCTCAGGGCAACCTCAATCGGGTCGTCCATGGTCACAACCTCGGACGCGCCAATGACTTGACATCGGGGATGCGCTTGCAATTGCGCAAATTTTGGCTGTAAGGAAAGCGTTGCGACCTGCCCCGTCAGCAAAAGACGGGCCTCAGGATGTGCGTGCAAAAAGGCCAGGCAAGCCGGCACAGTAACCGAAGGACCGAAATCGCCACCCATGGCATCGACGGCAATCCTGATCATGCGATGACCGACGGAGTCAAAAAGGAGCGGAGCAGCAAAACAAAGGCCCGCAGGATAAGTGCGGGCCTATTGAATGTGGCGCGAATTAAGCTTCTGACTTGGTTTTCAGAACCTTGCGACCACGGTAAAAGCCAGTGGGGCTGATGTGGTGACGCAAATGAGTTTCGCCTGTAGTCGATTCCACGGCAATGCCCGGAACGTTCAGTGCATTGTGCGAGCGGTGCATGCCGCGCTTGGAGGGAGATTTTTTGTTCTGTTGGACGGCCATGATCCGCTCCTGAGGGGTGTAAGGTTGGTAACTACGCACTACAGCAGCCAAACTCTCGAAAGCTGTCCATTTTCAATGGCCAACCAAGCAATGCAACAGTGCGCGAAGCTCTCCATTATAGCGCCTCCGGATCGCCCCTGAATGACCGGCCGGGTCGAAGACGCCTAAGTCTCAGCTTTTCTTGAGTTGACCAAGTACGGCGAACGGATTGGGCTTGACTTCAGCAGCCTCGACGGCCGGGTCACCCGCGCTGAAAAGCGGGGTCACCGGGCAGATATCGTGCATGGGCACCAGCGGCAGCGCCATGAGCAGTTCGTCCTCCAGCAAGTTCAGCAAGTCGAACTGAGCCGACATCACCAGCAAGTCTTCTTCAGCCGCATCGTCTTCGGCCATCGCGATTTCTTCGCTCTCGACAAAGCGGTACCACTGATTCACCACCATCGGGGTCGCCACCGCGCCCATGCAGCGCTGGCAGGTCAGCGGTAACTGCGTATGCGCCGACAGATGCAGCCAGACTTGATCGTCCGCGCCAGCCTGAGGCCGCAGCTCGCCCCGGGCCTCCCATTGCACGGTATCTGCCCCGCTCAGGCCCTGGGTTTCTTGCGCCAGACGCTGGAGGTCTTGCACGTCTGTGGCACCGGGCCACGGCTGGCCGTCTTCGGCAAAGGCTTGGAGATTCAACCGCAGGGGCTCGAATTTTCTTGGCATGGCGGGCAGTGTAAGAGAATCGAGGCATGAGCTCTTTGCCCCATGCCGTGGATTTGGCCACCTCCAAACCTGAACTTTCAACGTCAACCCACCCGCAACGCGAGCTTGTTTTGGGCTCGACCTCACGCTACCGACAGGAACTGCTGCAGCGCCTGCGCATCGGCTTCAATGTGGCTGCACCCGACGTCGATGAAACCCCCCATGCTGGCGAAACACCCGCAACCCTCGCCACCCGACTGGCCCTAGCCAAGGCCCGCGCGGTGGCGCGTGCCTTTCCCGAAGCCGTGGTGATTGGCTCCGACCAGGTTGCCGACCTGGATGGCAAGCCATTGGGCAAACCCGGCACGCATGAACGAGCGGTGACGCAACTGCGTCAGATGCGGGGGCGCACAGTGGTTTTTCAGACCGCGGTGGCTGTAGTTTGCCAGGCCAGCGGCTTCGAACAAGTCGAACTGGCCGCCGTGAAAGTGCGGTTTCGCCAACTCAGCGACGACGCCATCGAAAACTACCTGCGAGTCGAGCAACCCTACGACTGCGCTGGCAGCGCCAAGAGCGAAGGGCTGGGCATCGCCTTGCTCGACGCCATTGAAAGTGACGATCCGACGGCGCTGGTGGGCTTGCCCTTGATCCGCACCTGCCGCCTGATCGAAGCGGCAGGCATCCGCCTGCTTGATGCGAAAGTCAAGCAATGAACAAGCCCCAAGGCAAGCTGTATCTGGTGCCTGCACCGCTGGATTTCGGCTGCGATGAAGCAGCGCCGCTGCAACAGGTTATGCCGCAAGGCACGCTGGAAATTGCAGCGCAGTTGGGCATTTGGGTCTGCGAGAGCGCGCGCAGTACCCGGGCCTATCTCAAACGCATCAACGAACTGCAGCCGCTGTCGCAAGCCATCCAGACCTTGCAGATTCTGGAACTCCCGCGCGAAGTGCATAAAAAAGGCGACCACAGCGGCAGCTTCGATGCCCGCCCGCTGCTGCAGCCCGCCTTGCAAGGCCATGACATGGGCCTGGTGAGCGAAGCGGGCATGCCGGCCATAGCCGACCCGGGGTCCTCGGTGGTTCGGGCTGCACATGATCTGGGCCTGGACGTTGTGCCCTTGAGCGGGCCGATGTCGCTGGTGCTGGCACTGGCCGCCAGCGGTCTGAATGGTCAGAATTTCGCATTTACAGGATACTTGCCACAAGAGCCGGGCGAACGCGTGAAGCGCATACGCGAAATCGAATCCCTCGCGCTCAAGACAGGACAAACGCAAATTTTCATTGAAACGCCCTACCGCAACCAGGCCCTGCTCGGAGCGCTGCTGCAAACCCTGCATGGCAATACCCGCTTGGCGCTAAGTTGCGGCCTGACGCTGGAAAACGCGTGGTCACGCAGCGCTCAGGTCAGCGTGTGGAAAAGCAAGCGTGATGAAAAACCGCCTCCGCCGCTGGGGCTGCCGACGGTGTTCTGTCTGGGCCGATAACGCCAACTTCTCGGCGAATCAGCGAAGCAGGAAATCAGCGAATGGCTGGGGCGCTGCGCAAAGCGGCCTTCATGGCACCTTCGCCCAGCGCTGCACCAAAGCGCTTGGCCAAGCGTTCGGCGACATTTTCGCGACGCGTGTAATCAATGATGTCTTCGGTCTTGACAACCTCTCGCGCCACAAATTCGAGCGAGCCGAACTGATCAGCAAGTCCAAGTTCGACCGCCTGCTGGCCGCTCCAGAACAAGCCGCTGAACATCTCGGGCGTTTCTTTCAGACGGGACCCGCGGCCGGCTTTGACCACAGAGATGAATTGCTGATGAATCTGGTTGAGCATGGCCTGCGCGTAGCCGCGCTGGCGCTCGCTTTGGCTGCTGAACGGGTCAAGAAAGCCCTTGTTTTCACCCGCCGTGAGCAAGCGCCGTTCAACCCCCAGTTTGTCCATGAGGCCGGTGAAGCCAAAGCCGTCCATCAAGACCCCGATGCTGCCGACGATGCTGGCCTTGTCGACATAAATCTGATCGGCTGCCACCGCAATGTAGTAAGCGGCCGAAGCGCAAGTTTCTTCGACCACGGCATAAACCGGTTTCTTGTGTTTGGCCTTGAGGCGCCGGATCTCATCGTTCATCATGCCGGCCTGCACCGGGCTGCCGCCCGGTGAATTGATCAGCAAGACCACCGCTCTGGCACCCTCATCTTCGAACGCCGCCCGCAGGGCAGAGTTCACAAACTCGGCGCTGGCATCCGCACCGTCGGCGATCTCGCCTTTTATTTCGACCACCGCGGTGTGCGGCGTGGTGACGTTGGCCGGGGCAGTGCCGCGGTGCAGACCGATCCAGACCAGCACAATCAAAAACCCTAGCCAGGCCAGGCGCACGCCCGTCTTCCAGCGACGCGTCGCCTTTTGCTCGTTCAGCGAGGCAAAAGCGAGTTTTTCGAGGGTGGCGCGCTCCCAGCCGGCTTCCAGCGCAGGCGCTACGACCGCCTCGACCGGGTTGGTTTGACTTGGGGTCGCTTGTACTTCGGGGGCAGAAACTGGCTCGTCGGCAGTTTTTTCGTCGGGACGGTTGTTGTCATTCATAGGCGTTAGTTTAGAACCCGATAGGTTGGAGGTTGTAAGCGGTGTGCCAATAAACCACCCCGTCGCCTTCCGAAAGATTGATTTTCACTAGGCCGCCGCGACAGGGGCCACCCGCGCATTCGCCGGTGTCCGGGCGGTAGGCGGCGCCGTGGCTTGCGCATAACAACCAATTACCGCTGTCATCAAAAATCCTGTTCGGCTGCCAATCAAGCTCCATCGCCACATGGGTGCAGCGGTTCAGATAAGCCTGTGGCAGGCCTTGAAAACGCAGCGCAAAGGCGCGGCAAGTCTGGCCCGCGTAAATCACGTCGAACGCAACGGCCAGGCCACCGTCGACGAGATCGGCCGAATTGCAGAGAGCCTGCGGTCGGGCTTCGTGCGTCGCTTCAGGCATGGTTCAAGAGCCAATCGCGCAATGCCGCGACCGAATGCACCACTGCGCGCGGCCCCAGCGCCTCAAAGTCGTCCGGTTCGTGAGCGCCGTAACTCACGCCGACACTGGCGCAACCTGCGTTCAGGGCCATCTGCAGATCGTGCGTGGTGTCGCCAATCATCAGGGTGCGCGCTGGCGCGACGTCAAACTCCTTCATCAGCTCGTGCAGCATGCGCGGATGTGGCTTGCCCGCCGTTTCGTCGGCCGTGCGTGAACCGTCAAAACGCCCCTTGAGCTCGACCGCATGCAATGCTTCATCCAAGCCTCGCCGCGACTTGCCGGTGGCGACCGTGAGAATATGACCGCGGCTCTTCAAATCTGCCAGCAAGGGCAACACGCCATGGAAAAGGCTGATGTCATTTTGATGAACCGCGTAGTGGTGCCGGTAGCGCAAACCCAGTTCGGGGTAACGCGACTGAGGCACATCGGGCGCGGCATGGGCCAGCGCCTGCATCAGCCCGAGCCCGATGACATAAGAAGCCGCCTCGTCAGAAGGCCGAGCACCACCGACATCGACCACCGCAGCCTGAATGCAGCGCACGATGATCCGGGTGGAATCAAACAAGGTGCCGTCCCAATCGAAGGCGATCAGGTCAAAGTTCAGGGGGCGGGACATGGGCGACCAATCCTTGGAGTTCAGGTGGAAGTTCAGCCAGCAGCGTGATGCGCTTGCCGTTTGACGGGTGCGTGAACTTAAGACGCCATGCGTGCAGGAACATGCGCTTGAGCGCCTGCGCACCGGGCTGCTTTTGCAGTCCCTTGTTCAATTCGAAGTCACCATACTTGTCATCGCCAGCAATCGGGAAACCCTCACTGGCCAGATGCACGCGGATCTGATGCGTGCGCCCGGTCTTGATGGTGACTTCGAGCAAGCTGAAATCGCCCAGCGGCTGGTCTTTGGAGGCTGGCAGCGGCGCCCGTACCTTGACCAACGTGACAGCGCGCATGGCGTCCGGATGGTCCTTGTCGACCACCCTGACGCGGCGCTCGCCATCGGGCAGCAAATATTTTTGCAGCGGCTTGTCCAGCACCTTCAATTTGGGCGGCCAGAGACCCGGCACCAGCGCCAGGTAGACCTTGTCCGTTTCACGCTCCCTGAACTGCTCCTGCAAGAGTTTCAGGGCCATGCGTTTTTTGGCAATCAACAGCACGCCGCTGGTTTCGCGATCCAGCCGGTGCACCAGTTCCAGAAAATCATGACCGGGCCGGGCCATGCGCATCTGCTCGATCACACCAAAGGCCACGCCGCTGCCGCCATGCACCGCCACGCCGGCCGGCTTGTCGATGGCAAGGACATGATCATCTTCAAAAAGAACAGGGAATTCCCGTGAGGGCGCCAGTCCGCCGATGCTGGAAGATGCGCCGTGCCGGGCGATCTCGACCGCCATCGCCTGAGCTTTTTCATCGGCGCGGTCGGAGGTTCTCACGGGTGGCAGGCGCACCACATCGCCCGCCTCGAGCCGCGTGTCAGCCTGCGCCCTGCCCTTGTTAATGCGCACTTCACCGCTGCGGATGATGCGGTAAACATGCGTTTTAGGCACACCCTTGAGGTGACGAATTAAAAAGTTGTCAAGCCGCTGACCTTCGTAGTCTGCAGCCACAGTGAGCAGCGTGGCCCGCGGTAGCCCGGCTGCGTCCGGCACCAGCACAGGCGCGACAACTGGTCGGCCAAGTTGGAGGCTGAGCGGCGGCTTGGGCGCCTTGGGGCCGGTCTGGATGCGGGTAAGCGCCGGTCGATCGGAACGGCGTGAGCTATTACTCTTGCGTTCAGCCCGGGAAGATCCTGACCCTATAATGTGTTTCACTAGCGATGCGCTGTAAGTAGTTGATTTGTCTGGCAGTTTAGACCACCACAAATTCCCGCTTGCACCAGCGCCGCGCTGGAAGGTCGATGCCAACGACTGTTTTGCCTGCAGAGCCAGGGTGCCAGGCACCCCGCGAGAGGCAACCACAGTGTGCAAAAGTCGACGTTTTGCGAACACAACGACGGAATACTGAGTGCATAGCCCTGCGGGCTGTGCACGGATCCTGATGAGATCAAGCTTTGTGACAGGTAGGCTCCTGATGACAACTCTGGTTGGACTGGTTTTTTTATGCCTGTGGCGCCTTTTGGCCCCTTGTTCAGGCATGAATCGCCCTGCAACCCTTGTCTCCCGGAAACCGACTGCTGTAACAGCAGAGACTACCTACTGGGCCCCGACTCATCCCATCCACGCGCCCACGCCCAGACCACTTGCTTGACGGCTCTTGAATGAGCCGCCTTGCCGAGCACGTCAAAAGCTCTCCGGCAATTCCCATCGTTCGCATCACGTCGGCCTAAGGCATCGTTAGCCCAATTTGGGCGGTTAGATGCTCGAGAACATGCTCGAGGCACAAGAACGACAAGGAATTCCGATGAAACGGATGCTGATCAACGCTACGCAGGCTGAAGAACGCCGGCTGGCCATCGTCGATGGACAAAAACTCCTCGACTACGAAATCGAAATTGAAGGGCGCGAACAGCGCAAGGGCAACATCTACAAGGCTGTCGTCACCCGCGTCGAGCCTTCGCTGGAAGCCTGCTTCGTTGACTACGGCGAAGACCGTCACGGTTTCCTGCCCTTCAAGGAAATCTCACGCAATTACTTCGCGCCGGGTGTTCCGGTCGGCCAGGCCCGCATCAATGATGTGATCCGGGAAGGCCAGGAGATGATGGTCCAGGTCGAAAAAGAAGAACGTGGCAACAAGGGCGCTGCCCTCACCACCTTCGTCAGTCTGGCCGGGCGTTATGTGGTGCTCATGCCCAACAACCCGCGCGGCGGCGGCGTCAGCCGGCGCATTGAAGGCGATGACCGGGCGGAGCTCAAAGAAGCCATGGACCAGTTGGAATACCCGGCTGGCTCTAGCATCATTGCCCGCACCGCCGGCATCGGCCGCAGCGCGCCGGAGCTGCAGTGGGACTTGAACTACCTGATCAAGCTGTGGACCGCCATTGAAGGCGCCGGCAAGCAGGGCAAGGGCGCCTTCCTGATTTACCAAGAATCAAGCCTGGTCATCCGCGCCATCCGCGACTACTTCAACAGCGACATCGGCGACATCCTGTTTGACACGGACGACGTCTACGAGCAAGCCAAGCAGTTCATGGCACACGTCATGCCCGAGCATGAGCATCGCGTCAAACGCTACCGCGATGATGCGCCGCTGTTCAGCCGCTTCCAGATCGAGCACCAGATCGAATCGGCCTACGCGCGCACCGTGCAACTGCCTTCGGGCGGCGCCATCGTCATCGACCACACCGAGGCTTTGGTTTCGGTGGACGTCAACTCGGCCCGCGCCATCAAGGGCGGCGATATCGAAGAAACCGCCACCCGCACCAATTTAGAGGCCGCCGATGAAGTGGCCCGCCAGATGCGCTTGCGCGACCTGGGCGGCCTGATCGTTATCGACTTCATCGACATGGAAGAAAGCCGCAATCGCCGGGACGTCGAAAACCGCCTGCGCGACGCGCTTCGGCAAGACCGCGCCCGCGTGCAGTTCGGCACCATCAGCAAATTCGGCCTCATGGAAATGAGCCGCCAGCGCCTGCGCCCGGCCCTGTCGGAAGGCGCATCCATCCCCTGCCCGCGTTGCGGTGGTTCCGGCCACATTCGCGACACCGAAAGCTCGGCGCTGCAAATCCTGCGCATCATCCAGGAAGAGTCGCTCAAGGACAGCACGGCTTCAGTGCTGTGCCAGGTGCCGGTCGATGTCGCCTCTTTCCTGCTCAACGAGAAACGCTCGGAAATCGCCAAGATCGAAATGAAGCAGCGCATCAACGTGCTGCTGGTGCCCAACAAGACGCTGGAAACGCCGAACTACAAGCTCGAACGCCTGAAGCATGACGATCCGCGTCTGGACAACATCGAAGCCAGCTACAAGATGGCCGAAGAAATCGAAGACCCGACTCTGGTCACGCGCCGCAGCCAGGAAAAGCACAATAAACAGGAGCCGGTTATCAAGGGCGTGTTGCCCGACGCGCCTGCCCCAGTCGCCCTGGCCAAGACAGAGCCGGTAACCAAGCCCGTCGCAGCCGCAAGCACGCGCACGCCCGCGGCGGTGCGCAAGCAGGAAGCGCCTGTGGCGGAAAAAGGCTTCTTCTCCTGGCTCAAGGGCTTGTTTGGTAGTGAGGCGGCTCCTGTTGTGCCTGCGCCTGCGCAGGAAATCAAGAAGGACGAGCGCGGCGAAGCGCGCCGGCCGGAACGGGGTGACCGTGCAGAGCGGGGAAGTCGCGACGGCCGTCGCGGCGGACGTGGTGAGCGCGGCGAAGGTCGCAGCGAAGGCCGGCAAGAGCCGCGCCGCGAGCGCAACGGCGAAAGCCGCCCCGAGCGTGCTGGCGCCGAGGTCAAGTCTGAAGGTCGCGAAGGCGGCCGCGGCGGCGAGCGCAACACCGAAGCACGCGCAGACGGCCAAGCGCGTACTGAGGGCCGCGGCGAGCGCCCTCGCCGTGACCGAAACGATCGTGCTGAGCGGACCGAGCGCGGCAGCGAACGCAATGGCGCGCCGCGCGACGCAGCCCAGGAAGAGCTCGCACTGGCAAATCAGGCCGCGATGGCTGCGGCAACACGCGGCGCCCCGAGCGCGCCTGAAGCCGGCCGAGAAGAGCGCCAAGCCCGGGAGTCACGCGAAGGACGTGGTGACGGTCGACGTGAACGTGGAAGTCGTCGTAATGAGCGTCGGGACGAAACAGCTGGCGCCGAAGGCAGCCAAACCGGTTTCGCAACCGAAGGCTCCACACAGGCAGATGCTTCAGCACCATCACCTCGCCTCTCGGACAACCGGGACGCGGGCATGCGCAACGTGCAACCGGACACCGCACCGACAGGCCAGGGACAGCCAGACAGCGATCAAACGGGCGGCCCGGACGCGAGTCAGGAGCGCGCGCCGCGTGAGCGCCGCAGCCGCGACCGTTACGGCCGTGACCGCCGTGAACGTGGCGACCGTGCCGAACGCCCGGAGCAGACGGCCATGGACCTCGACGGCGCGTCCGGCGCTGGCGGGATACCGCCTGCCGATTCAGACACGCCGGTCTTCGTGTCAGTGCAGACCCAAGTAGCTCTGCAAGCTCAGCAGGTCACGCAGGTCGTAAAAACCGAGGTGACAGCCCCGACCGCCAGCGTGCCGGTGCCCGCTGTCTCAATGACTATTGCACCTGCCCCGACCCCGCTGGTGGTCAGCACGCCAGACGCCCCTGGGCGCAGCTTGCCGACCGTCACGGTGTACGAATTACCCTTGCAAGACCTTGCCGAAGTTGCCAGCGCTTCGGGCTTGCAGTGGGTCAACTCGAACACCGCCAAGATCGCCGAAATCCAGGCCGCCATGGCTGCCGAACCCAAGCCCGTGCACGTGCCGCGCGAACGCCCGTCGGTGGTCGCTGTAGCCACCAGCCCCCTGGTGCTGGTGGAGACAAAGCGTGACCTGCGCAACATGAGCCTGCCTTTCGAGGACGCTCCAGCGCGACCCGAATAAGCAGGCGGGGCGGGCGGTAGGCGCTGCGCTTGCCTGCCCGCGCCCACACGCCGGTTGGTCCCGCCTGTGCAGGCATGCCGCGGCTTGGACCGTCCTGAACAGCTTGGGCGGCTTGGCTTATCCGCCAGGCCTGAGCACAAGTCCGGAACACGAATGCCTGCCCCAGAGCAGGTTGAGGGCAGGCGCCAGGAGGATGATGGGAAAGGCGTTTGCGCTGCGAGCTGCAGAAGATCTTGCTCGACTTTCAGCGCTCCGGGGTCGTCGTTCCTGAGCAGGCGGTAATCCATCTGCGGCTGTCCGTTACCACTCTTTCAGTCTTACTCCCGCAGCCATGGCGATGGTGAGAAGGAATTGGCGTGCGCCGGCGCAGGATTCGGCGGCGAGCGCCCGGCAAACTTTGGGCAGGGCATTCCTGAGAGAACCGAGCCTGTGACAGCCTTACCTGCCCGGAAGCCCGGAGATAGAAACATTCACAGCGCTTGAGGTTTGAGGCTTGAGGCTTGAGGGTCAATTTGAACTGCTGGAATACCGCTGGCAGGTTCACGCAGTTGCAGGAGCGACCGCTTTTCTCGCACACGACGGGTAGCGCAGACACCCGCCAATCGGCAGGCAGACAATCCCAAAACGAGGTTCCCCAGACCTTGCAGTGGCCAGGGGGCTCAAGCCGCATGGGGGAAACCGACGTAGAGGAGCAGCAACAGCGCGACAAGCTGCAGGGAGCGCTGACTGCGCCCTAATCGGAAGCACTTTCCACAGCGGCCGCCCGCTTGTAGGCCAACTCAGCCGCATGTTCATCACCGCGCTGCTCGGCCAACTCCGCCAGCACTCGCCAGAGCTTGCGCTGCAAGTGGGCATCCTGTAGGGACAGAGCTGCGTGAGAGAGCAACTGTTGCGCCTTGCCCCAGAGCTGGCGCTTGAGGCAGGCCATGCCAGCGAGGTACTCCAGATTGGCATCGCCCGGCCGGGCGAGCACACCCGCTTCAATGCGGGCAAGCCAGACCGCATCAACTGCGTCCAGACTACTTTCAAGGGCGACGATGAATTTCACCCGCAAGCGGTCGCTTAGTTCAGAACGTGGCGACATTGCCGCGTCCCAGACGCCGGCCAGCCACTGGCGGGCAACGGCCGCTTGGCCGCCCAAGACCATCAGCCGCCCAGCGGCATGGATTGCCACCTCGGGGATCAGACGTTCGTCTTCGTCCAGCGAGAGCCAGACATGGCAGAGTTGCTGCGGGTCATGCGCGCCTTTGAGCAATTCGATCGCCAGGCCGCGAATGATGCTTTGCGCTGCTGGATAGGAAAAAGCCCTGTGCTTGACCAGCAGGCGCGCAGTGTCCATGGCCTCGGCGGTTTGATGGGCCATGCGCGCCGCGCGCAGGCGCATGCGCAAAGCCAGGGTGCGGCGGCTGACACCTTGCGGAAGCTGGCCCAGCCACGCCAGTGCCGCCGTTGGCTCGCGGTCATCCAGCGCCCAGCGCGCTGCGCGCATCTGAATGCCCTCCCGGGTTTCAAGCAAGACGCGGCCGCCAGCAGTCTCCAGCGCCTCTTGCAGATGCAGGTCGCGCAGAGCGCGGTTTTGCAGCGACTGCGCGCTTTCAGCCACCAGCAAATGCGCCAAAGAGCGCAGTTGCTGGGAGCGACTCTGATGATGACCCGAGTCAAACCCCACATCGGCGCTAAGCTGGTTCAGACCCTTTTCTTGCAGCAAAGCGTTTTCGGCGAAGCGCGAAGCGCGTATGAAACGCCCGGCAAGCAAGTGCGCCAAGGCATCCATCAATGCCGCATACATGGCGCGTTCTTTTTGAAGGGCGCGCCAGCGTCGCGCCTGCAACGGCAATGAAGCCACGGCGCCAAAAGCCTTGAGCGCCAAATGCAGCAGCACGAAGGCAGCAGCCAGCAGCAGTATCAGAAGGTTCAGAGAGAGGTCAATCCGGTGCGGCGGCCAGAACAGAGTGACGACCGCATGGTTGTCGCCCGCAAACAGCGCCACGGCCACGGCTACGCCGAAAAGTGCAACTAACCAGAGGGCGGCGCGCATGGATCGAACTTGGCAGTTAAACGGTCACCGGCCCGCGGCGGCTGTCGCCAAGGCGGCCAAGGTCTCGTCCAGACGGGGTAACTCGCCAGCGCGCAACTGAACCTGCGCCTGTTGCAGCGCCGCCAGCGCGGCTTGGGTCTTGCGCGACGATGCATCAAAGTAACGCTGCAAGCTGATCTGCGCGCTGGTCAGGTCAGAGCGGGCGACCTCGGTCTGGCGGGACAACAGGGCGAGCCGCGCATTGAGCAGTTTGAGCTTGAGGTTTTCACGCAGAAAGTACGCTTGCTCCGGGGCCAGCAGCGCTGCTTCGGGGAGATCAATGCGGCTGACGCGAAGCAGGCCACGAGCCTCCTCACGCAGGCCTGCAAGCGTGCGGACCGACCACTCCCGCAGCACCTGAACATCCAGAAAGCGCCACCATGAACTCTGCGCCGGCGCCGCCGACTTGCCTGTCGCCGGGCTCTTGGGCGTCAAAACGCCCGCCTCGGCAGTTCCAATCGCTGCCGGCTGATCAGCCACCAGCACCGCGTTGGCCACCGGGAGGTCATCGGCGAGACGTACCAATTCGTCAATCCTGAGAAGCAGCGCTGGCACGTCGGTCAGCGCGGCGCTTTTTACGCGTTCGCTATCTTTGACAATGGCTCTTTGCACCGGGCTAAGACGCGGCTGACCGGCACGCGCCAGCCGCTGTTCAGCCGACTTAAGGGCAGCCAGCAAAGGCTCGGCGCTACCGGTGAGTTGCGCCTGCTGCTGCGCCAGCCGCAGGCCGGCTTCCATTTCGACCACCAGATTGTCATCACGCGAACGAGAGAGGCTGCGCATCAACTCTTCGAGCTGGCTGCGCTGCAAGCTGACTTCACTGAGCCGGGTTTCGGCAGAGGCCAGTCGCAACGAAAGCTCTCGCGTGGCTTCCTGGGCCTGCCGGGCCAGAGTGCGAGCCTCGACCACCTGCGCACTGGTGTCCAGGCTGCGCCGCGCTAGCTCTTCCTGAATATGGTCGATTTTTTGCCACGCCAGCAAAGCGCCCGCAAGGCCAGCCATTGCCAGCAAAAGCAAGGTCCAGGCCCAAAAGCGGGAGCGCCACCAGGCGCCCTCGGCAACTTGCTGGCTTGTTGGTGCATCTGCAGCGGAAAACGGCTTGTCAACCTCAGCACTGTCCGCAAGGTCCGGGCGCGCGGCAAGGTCTTGCGTGTTCGAACCCGCCGCTTCAGATGCTTTTGAAGAAACCGCAGAGGCTGGTGATGGATCACTCATGGATCCAACGATTCTATCGACCTCACTATCTCGGAAAGGGATGGACGTGACTCGATAACAACACCCCAACCGGCTGCACGCACGGCGCTGGCAATGCGCGGGTGCGTGGCCAGGGCCCGCGCCTCGGACCAATCGGCCTGCACCAGCCCAGGTATGTGGCCGAGCGCTTGCGAACTGCTGAAGAGCCAGATTGAGCCGTCATACTGGCTGGCAGCCATGCGTTGGCGCTGTGCCAGCGAAAAATCGGGTGCCCGGCGTTCGTACACCGTCACGAAATCGACCTGCGCCCCGGCTTGCTCAAGCTGCTGCGCCAGCCATTCGCGCCCCGGCGCCGCGGCCTCGGAGGAGGGCTCGCTCTGCCCGCGCACCACCAGCACGCGCCGGCCTGCCCAGTCGCGCTGGCCAACCATTTGCCACAAGGCCTCGGAGTCAAACTGGCTGGCGTCTGCGCCGGGGGTATCGATCTGCGTCTGCGGCACGCCATGTGCGATCAGCACCCGCGCTGTGCCAGGGCCGGGGGCCATGACGCGCTGCGAATCGCTCAGGAAAGGGACTGATTCATCACTTGAAACGCCGTGAGCTTGATCAGCGATCTGCCGGGCCGCAAAAAAATGCTCAACCGCGTTGCCACTGACAAACATCAGCGCCGCGTATTCGCCCAGGCGCGCCCAGGCGGCGCGGGCCGGACGCAGGTCGGCCACGCTGGCAATTTCAATCAAGGGCAAAGCTTCAGCGGTCAGCCCGCGTTGTTGGAGCTGCTCGACCCAACGCTGGGCATCCGGCGCGGGCCTGGTGACAATGACACTGCGGGCCTGGCTCGGCGCCCGCGCTTTGACTGGCACCGGCTCAGGCGCTGGCATTTGAGGCCCAGACGGCGCCTCCAGCGCGCAGCATCGCTGCCACCTCTTCGCCCAGCGCCTGGGCTTGCGCAAAATCGCGCACCAAAGCCTCTTGCCGTACGCGCACCAGGGGCGCAGACACACCTGCTGCTGACGCCGGAAAACGCGCCTGGATGTCGTCGGGTGCGGCCGCCCCGGGGTCGCCCCAGGCCGCCTCAAGCAACATGCCTTGGGCCGACGGGCCTTGGGTAAAGGCCGCCAGCGGCATGGAGCAACTGCCACCCATCGCACGCGAGACGGTCCTCTCGGCCGTCACGGCCAGCCAGGTCGGCAAATGCGCCAACTCGGCCAGCCCGTCGATCAGGTCCTGACGGTCGGCCCGCACTTCAATACCCAGCGCGCCCTGCCCGGCTGCGGGCAACATGGCGTCATGCTCGAAGGAGGCGCGAATCCGGCTTTCAAGACCCAGGCGCTTGAGGCCGGCAGCGGCCAGCACAATGGCGTCGTAATGACCTTCGTCAAGTTTGCGCAGACGCGTGTCAAGGTTGCCACGCAGCGGCTCAATCCGGAGATCGGGCCGCAAGGCCTTGAGCAGCACCAGCCGGCGCAGGCTGGAAGTACCGACGACTGCGCCCTGCGGCAAGGCAGCCAATGAAGCATGCTTGTTGGAGACAAAGGCATCGCGCGGATCCTCACGCTCCATCACGCAGGCCAGCGCAAAGCCCTCAGGCAAATCCATGGGCACATCCTTGAGCGAATGCACGGCGATGTCGGCGCGGCCGTCTGCCAGCGCGGTCTCAAGTTCCTTGACGAACAATCCCTTGCCACCCACCTTGCTCAGCGAGCGGTCCAAAATCTGATCGCCCTGCGTGGTCATGCCAAGCAGTTCAACCTGCCAGCCCAGACGGCTTTGAAGCAAAGCCTTGACATGCTCGGCCTGCCACATGGCCAGCCGACTTTCGCGCGTGGCGATCACGACTTTGATGACTGACTTGATGCCCGTCTTATTGCTTGTTGGTGTGTCTGCGGCCACTCGTACCTGCCTCGTAATTATTGAATTGATCGAATGCTAGCATGCACTCTTCATCAAACAGGGCGACAGCATGGCGACTTCGGCAAGGGCAAAAACCACTTCGGCGCCAACGGCGCGCGCCCGCGACAACGAGCGTCCGCTGGTCGAGGACATTCGCTTGCTCGGGCGCATCCTGGGCGACGTGATCCGTGAGCAAGAAGGTGTGGCCGCCTACGAACTGATAGAGCAGGTCCGCAAGCTCTCGGTGAGCTTCAGGCGCGACGCCGACGCCGAGGCCGACAAGGCGCTGAAAAAGCTGCTCAAGAGCCTCTCTGGCGACCAGACCGTCAGCGTCATCCGCGCCTTCACCTATTTCAGCCATCTGGCCAATCTGGCCGAGGACCGGCACCACATCCGCCGCCGCGAGATTCACGAGCGCGCCGGAGATACGCAAGAAGGCAGCATCGAGGTCGCGCTGGCGCGCCTGCGCTGGGCCGGCATATCGCCCAAGGTGATTTCGCAGACGCTGGCGCACAGTCTCGTCTCGCCCGTGCTGACCGCGCACCCCACCGAAGTTCAGCGCAAAAGCATCCTGGACGCAGAACGCGGCATCGCGCAGCTGCTGACCAGCCGTGACGAGATCAAGGCCCGGGCCGCGGCCGTCAACGCCGCCAAAGACGCGCTGAGTCCGCGCGAACTCGCAGCCAACGACCTGCAACTGCGCGCCCGCGTGATGCAGCTGTGGCAAACCCGTTTGCTGCGCTTTTCCAAGCTCACCGTGGCCGATGAAGTCGAGAACGCGCTGAGCTACTACGAAGCGACGTTCCTGCGCGAGATTCCCAAGCTCTACACCACCCTTGAACGTGAACTTGGCAACCACCCCGTTCACAGCTTCTTGCGCATGGGGCAATGGATTGGCGGTGACCGCGACGGCAACCCCAACGTCAGTGCCGAAACCCTGGAGTACGCGCTGCGCCGCCAGGCCGACGTGGCGCTGCGCCACCACCTCACGGAGGTGCATTACCTGGGCAGCGAGCTGTCGGTCTCGGCCATGCTGGTCGATACAAGCCCCGAGATGCAGGCGCTGGCAGAAAGCTCACCTGACACCAGCGAACACCGCAAGGACGAGCCCTACCGCCGCGCCCTCACAGGCATCTACGCCCGGCTCGCTGCCACGCTCAAGGACCTGAGTGGTGGAGAGGCTGCACGACATGCCGTAACGCCTCAAAACGCCTACAACAACTCGGAAGAATTTCTCGCCGACCTGCGCACCATCGAAGCATCGCTTCGGGCCCACCACGGCGGCGCGCTCTCCAGCCAGCGCCTGCATCCGCTGATACGCGCCGTCGAAGTCTTCGGCTTTCATCTGGCCACCGTCGACCTGCGCCAGAGCTCGGACAAGCATGAAGAGGTCGTCGCCGAACTGCTTGCCACGGCACGGCTGGAGCCCCGCTACACCAGCCTGAGCGAAACTGAAAAACGCGCGCTGCTGATGCGGCTTCTGGGCGACGCACGGCCCCTGCGCGTCATGGGCGCCGAGTACTCGCCGCATGCGCGCAGCGAGCTGGCCATTTTTGAAGCCGCGCTCACAGCCCGCAAGCGTTATGGCCACCAGGCCATTCGTCACTACATCATCAGCCACACCGAAACCGTCAGCGACCTGCTCGAAGTGATGCTGCTGCAAAAAGAAGTCGGCCTCATGCGCGGCGTGCTCGCCCCCAACCCGGCCGGCACCAAGGGGCGCGCGGCCCCGGACGCCGGACCAGTCAACGACCTGATCGTCGTGCCACTTTTTGAAACCATTGACGACCTGCGCAATGCCGCGCCCATCATGCGCGAGTTCTACCAGCTGCCTGGCATCGCTGCACTGGTGCAGCGCAGCGGCGCCGAGCAAGACATCATGCTGGGCTACTCCGACAGCAACAAGGACGGCGGCATCTTCACCAGCAACTGGGAGCTTTACCGCGCCGAAATGGCACTGGTCGATCTTTTTGACGAACTTGCCAACACGCACAACATTCAGCTGCGCATGTTCCATGGCCGAGGCGGCACCGTCGGGCGCGGCGGCGGACCTAGCTACCAGGCGATTCTGGCGCAGCCACCGGGCACGGTGCGCGGGCAGATTCGCCTGACCGAGCAAGGCGAAGTGATCGGCTCCAAGTACGCCAATCCCGAGATCGGCCGGCGCAACCTCGAAACTTTGGTTGCCGCCACGCTCGAAGCCACACTTTTGCAGCCCACCAAGCCGGCAAGCAAAGCCTTTCTGGAAGCCGCCAGCCAGTTGTCTGCCGCCAGCATGTCTGCCTACCGCGCGCTGGTTTACGAGACCCCGGGCTTCACCGATTATTTTTTCGGCTCCACACCGATACGCGAAATTGCCGAACTCAACATCGGCTCACGCCCGGCCTCGCGCAAAGCGACCCAAAAGATCGAAGACTTGCGCGCCATCCCCTGGGGCTTCAGCTGGGGCCAGTGCCGCCTGACGCTGCCCGGCTGGTTCGGTTTCGGATCAGCAGTTGAACAGCTGCTGGCAGGCGGTCCGCACACGCGCGCCGAAGGCTTGGTCCTGCTGCAAAAAATGTACAAACAATGGCCGTTTTTTCGCACCCTGCTCAGCAACATGGACATGGTGCTGGCCAAAAGCGACCTGGCGCTGGCTTCACGCTACGCCGATCTGGTCAGCGATGCCCGCCTGCGCAAGAAAATCTTCCTGACCATCGAAGCCGAATGGCAGCGCACGGTCGACGCGCTCAGCCTGATCACGGGCGAAAAGCAGCGTCTGGCCGGAAATGCCGCACTTCAGCGCTCCATCCGCCACCGATTTCCGTATATCGACCCGCTTCACCACTTGCAAATTGAACTGATCCGGCGCTACCGCGAAGGCAAGGCCGACGAGCGTGTGCAGCGCGGTATTCATATTTCCATCAACGGGATTGCTGCGGGCTTGCGAAACACGGGCTGAAGGTTCTTCCGTCCGCCAAGAGTCCAAGCAGTCGGGAACTCAACATTAGCCACAAAACGGCCGCGCCCGGGATGGTCCCGGCCCCCATCTTGAAAGCCCAAGTGAGCGGGAAAGGGGTCGGAGCGCCGGCCTTGACACAAGACTCACAGACGCTGCAGCTCTTGCAATCAAAGATTCATTGACCCGCCGAGGTAGCCTAGCTCTAAAGCAGGAGTTGCTGGCTGAGGCTATGCTCCTGCGGGCCCGGGTGATCACCCGTTTGGCTCTGGAGAGCGTGTTGAGCAACCCGTCCTAAACGGCCGGGCTCCCGAGTTCGACAGTTAGCGACGTAAGTTGTTGATTTGTATAGGGGCGCATTGCAAACGCTCCACTACAACAGGCTCATTTGGGGGTCGAGGGTGGGTTTTTTGATGTCCAGCGTGGCCAATATGGCTTGATGCTCTTGGGTGATGGTCGACAGGCCCGTGACGGGCTGTGTTTTGTTCAAAATGATCTTCTGATGCTGAATGCGCCGCAACTTGTCCAGCGCCCTCTCGGGTGACAGCTTGGTGTCTGCAGCCCGCAGTTTGGCGCGCATCACACGGTACAAAATCAGCGCCATGAAACAAATCGCTGCGTGCGCTTTGATGCGCTGGGGCAAGCGGTGGTACACCGGACCAATCTCAATCTCGGACTTGAGCACCCTAAAGCCCCGCTCAATGTCGGCCAGCGACTTGTAGCGCTCCAGCACCTCTTGCTGCGTCAGATCGGCCGTATTGGTCACCAGCAGCAGCTTGCCATCCATCAAGCGCGCATGCGCCAAAGCTTTGCTGTCAATCGCGTAGCTGAACAATTCACTTTTAAGGTCCACCCGCACGATGCGCGACAGGTGTGCCTCGCACACCTCGTGGTAGAACCTGGCACGCGCACCGCCATCCGAGAGCTTGCGGCCACGCCCGCGTTGGCCCGTGTCTTGCGCATCGAGCTTGCCCACCCACTGGGCCGCTTGTGCTTCAAGCTTTTGAATGAGCGCATCACGCTTGTCGCTGGCCTCACGAGCCGCTTGCGGCTCATGTGCCACCACCAATCGCAGCGCGTTCCAGCTCAACTCGTGCAAGACCTCTTGCTGCGCGTTGGCGCATTGCGCCTGCACCGGGGCAAGCAAATCCACAAACTCGCTGTAGCGCCTGCCGGGCACGGCCAAGATGAACTCCAGCGGCTGGCCGCTGGGCAGCTTCATGGCCTGCAAGTCGGCCAGGTTGTCGATGGACAGCAGACCCCTATCGGCCACGGCGATGATGCGTTTGACGGGGTAGCGCTGCACGATCTTCTCGATGATGGGCTTGAGCGTGCCCACCTCGCCGGTATTACCCTCAAAGATCTCGTGGTACAGCGGCAGACCATCGGCCGTTTGCACCACACCCAGCATGACCTGCCTGGCAATCAACCCCTCTTTGGACATGCCAAACCGGCGCAGATCGCCTGCTTGCTCAGACAAGCCTTCGGTGCGAATGGTGGTCATGTCGTAGAAGACGACGGCCAAGTCCTGATCGACCAAGGGGCGCAGCAGACCAGAGATGACTTTGTCCACGCCCGCTTGCTGCGCCACCAGGGCATCCATGGCGCGCAACAGATGCTGGTGCTCTATGGGTTCAGGAGGCAAGGCGGGCATGCTCACGGTCTCCAGCCAACGCAGCACGCCCAGCTTGGAGTCGGGGTTGCACAGGCGGTTGAAGACCATCACGCGCACCAGGGCCTCGACATCGATGGCGTGGCGGGTGCGGCGAAACACAGGGCGAAGGCGGTCAAAACCCAACGCGTTCCACAGCTCGGACAGTGCCCAAACATCGCCATAGTCACGCGCCGACTCGAACTCGACGGCAGGCTGCGCATCGGCAGGCAAGGAGCGGCCTGTGACCCGCAGCAAGCCGGAGATGACGGACTCCAAGCCCGAGCTCAGTTGGTCAAGTCGGCCCAAGGTGGCCACTGTGCGCTGCTTGGGCGCGCCGGAGGCATCGCGAAAGGCTTCGACCAACTGGACGTAGCGACGCGGACCTGAGGAGGTGACCTTGATGAACATGCCTCTACGATATCAAACACCGACACAGGAGCAAAGACGGTAAAAACCCGAACAAACGTGCCATTACAAGAAATTCAGAAAAACGACCTAAAAACTCACGTAAGTGATTGATTTATATAGAGGGGCTGGGGGCGAAAGTGGCGAAATCCGGAATTAACTGTCGAAGTCGGGAATCCTCCTCACGGTCGCGCGAGTGTGAAACTACCTGAGCCAGCGCCACCAGCGATTAGCAAAGCCTCAACAATTACGCACCCCTTATCTCATCCATCAAATTAAATGCGGCCTCCATGGCTTTGTCAATATTATAATATTCCCACTCTGCAAATCGTCCGAGCAGATAAATATGATGATCCTTCAACGCACCTTTTAAAGCCATTATTTTGTTCCTCGTTGAAAAGTCATGTATGACATAAGATGAGCGATGTTGATTAACGGCAATCGGTTTTAAGTTAAATGGCAATTTCGACAGCTCCGACAAAACAAATCCCTTTGAATACAATCCCGAAAATTCCACTACACAGGAGCCAATCATATCATGCGGGGTATTTGTTGGAGAAAAAGAGCCGGTGTTTATAATTCTATGGCATTTATATTTTTCGTCCGGCAGGTAAAGCCATGAAAAATCAAGTAATCCGGAGCTGCACAAGACATTGGTAGTCCCGTTCGATGGCAAACTTTCGACATCCATCAACAACTTTGCCAACTTATTATCTGGATTTTTGATGATCCTTGAAAGCTGCCTTACGTCCCCAGTGTAGACTACCGAATCATACAACTCACGATCGTTTACACGACTACCGTTAGACTCCAGGGAAATACTAACTACCGGACAATTCAATCGTATATCCTGCCCGCGAGCCAAACGATTAATTATGAATTGGGACCCCCCGAATCTAGGATAATAAAATTTTGAATGAACCATATCTGACTCATTTTCACCAAGGATATTTTTTGACAAAATATCAAGCACGTCGGGCATCGGCAGCTTTCCTTCCAGCCAGATCGGAAGAGCGTCGTGTAGGGAAAGAGTGTCTTCGCCTGTGTAGATCTCGGTGGTCGCCGGATCATTAAAA
>CAJAOB010000443.1 GCA_903941205.1 uncultured Burkholderiales bacterium
CCAGAGAGACCATCGCTGCGGAAATAACTGAAAATAACTGACGCTTCATGAGAACCTCTGTTGAAAAAAAACGGGTAACAAGGAAAGAATCAGCGCGGAAAGGGGCCCCAGTCCGGCTCGCGAATGTCACCGCTGGCCCCCGAAAGGCGGGCTTTGATCCTGCCGTCCAGGGTCGATGTCATCAAGGCTTCCCGACCTTGCTGCTGTGTAGCGTAGAGAACCAATTTGCTGTTCGGAGAAAAACTCGGGTTTTCATCTGCGGTGGTGTCCGTGATGGCGCTCACGGTCCCCTTGGCAAGGTCCATCAGGTGAAGCTTGAACGCACCGCCCACCCGACCAATATAGGCCAGCCAGCGCCCGTCGCCGCTCAGCGCCGGGGAAATGTTGTAACTGCCTTCGAAGGTGACGCGCTGCGCAGCGCCACCCGAAGGCGCCATCTTGTAGATCTGGGGCGCACCACCCCGGTCGCTGACAAAGAAAATGTTTTTGCCATCGGCCGAAAAAGTGGGTTCGGTGTCGATGCTTGAGGTCTGCGTCAGCCGCCGAGGCTCACCGCCGTTGGCATCTATCGCGTAGATTTGCGAGCCGCCATCACGGCTGAGCGTGGCGACCAGTTGCCGGCCGTCGGGCGACCAGGCGGGCGCGCTATTGGAACCCTTGAAGTTCGCCAGCAGACGGCGCTTTCCGGAAGCCACATCATGTGAATAAATCACGGGCTTGCGCGACTCGAACGAGACGTAAGCGAGTTGCGTGCCGTTCGGCGACCAGGAAGGCGAGATGATCGGCTCCGGACTGATCAGCGCTGACTGGGCATTTTCACCGTCGGCATCAGCAACCCAGAGGTTAAAACGCTGACCGTTCTTGGAAACATAAGCGATGCGAGTGGCAAAAACGCCCTTTTCGCCGGTCAGCTTTTCGTGGATGAAGTCGGCCACACGGTGCGCGGCCAGTCGTAGATCGCCGACAGAAACCACATGACTCTGACCACCCAGGTCCTGACTTCGCACCACATCCCATAATCGCACGCGAACGTCAAATCGCCCGTCGGCCAGGACGGTGACGCTGCCCATGGCCACCGAATCAGCCCCGCGCTGGCGCCAGGCCGCGGTATCAAGGCGGCTGTTCTCGTCGGCCGTGAGGGCGGCGGTATCGATAGCGCGGAACATTCCGCTGCGCTCGAGGTCGGCCTTGACAATCTGGCTGACCTTTTGGGGGGCCTGCGCTTCGCCGGCAAACGCTGGCAAGGCGATAGGCAACTGCGTCAGGCCAATACCAGACACCTCCACCCGAAATTGCGCTAGTGCAGGTGCGCCAGCCCAGGCCATCAGCGTTCCTGCGGACAGCAACTTCAGGGCCCGTCGCCTGCGTTTATCTTGTAGATACGAATGATTATTCAATTTGACAGTCCAGACATTGCAAAAAGGGCTGGCTTTTAGACACCATGAACTCCAAAACCACCTAATCCTACATGGTACACAGCCACGGACGAGGCGCCATTTTGGCGCCAAGGGCTCGGCGTTGAAAGAACCGGGTGCCCAGGTTTGGGCGAAGAGCATGCCACGGCAACGCTCCGGGTCACATTTGGCGCACGCGATTCAAGCCAGAATCCGGGACGGCGCACATCACGGATAATCGTCTGAGAGACGGTCTTGCGGGCTTATAGACCTTCTTTGACGCAGCAAACCCTTATTGTCGATCGAAACTCCCCCAGTACCGCACCAACCGGGCCGACCCTTTTCCGAGGCGCGACGTCATTGAAAAACTCCTCACCAGCGTCCGATTTGCCTTTTGCGCCTGAGCCAGGGCAGACACCTGCCGGCACCCCCAAGAGAACTCTGGGCGCGAGCGTGAAGCGGCTCTGGCCTTATTTCAGCGAGTCCAGGGGCGGCTGGTTTCTGGCCATCTCGGCCACCGTGCTGGCATCGGCCACCGAACCCATGGTACCGGCCCTGCTCAAGCCGCTGCTGGACCGGGGCTTCCAGACAAACGGCGAACTCCAGATTTGGCTGGTACCGGTTTTTTTGATGCTGCTGTTCGGCACGCGCGGTCTGGCCGCGTTTGTTGCGCAATTCGGTCTGGCGCGGGTCACCAACCGCGGCCTTCAAAAGCTACGCGAAGCGCTGTTCGACAAGCTTCTGCGGGCGCGCTTGAGCCTCTTCGACGAGCAGACTTCCAGCAGCATGGCCAACACGGTGGTTTACGAAGTCCAGAACGGCTCGAGTTTGCTGATCAACGCGGTGATGCGCTTGTCGCGCGATGTGCTGAGTCTGCTGGCGCTTGTTGGCTACCTTCTGTACCTCAATTGGAAACTGACGCTGGTGGTGGCGCTCATCTTCCCCGCCGTCATCGCGGTGGTGCGGGTGCTGTCCAAGCGTCTTTACAGGCTCACCAGGCAGAGCCAGACCGCCACCGACGATCTGGCCTATGTGGTCGAGGAAAACGTGCTGGCGCAACGCGACATTCGACTGCATTCGGCTCAAGCGGCGCAGTCCAAGCGATTTCACGCGCTCAGTCTGTCGCTGCGCAACCTGTCCATGAAGTCCACCGTGGCACACGCTGGCATGAGCGCGCTGACGCAATTGCTGGCAGCCGTGGCCTTGTCGGCCGTGGTGTCGATTGCGCTGATTCAAAGTGCCGATGGAGCAACCACGGTCGGCAGCTTCGTGGCTTTTGTCACAGCCATGCTGCTGCTGATTTCCCCCATCAAGAGCCTGTCTGACGCGGCCACCCCTATCACGCGCGGCATGGCCGCCCTGGAGCGAGGGCTTGATTTGCTGGAGCAGATTGAAGACGAGACAAGCGGCGCCTTTAGCAAGGACAGGGCCCTCGGAAAAATCGTATTCGAGGCAGTCACGGTCGCCTACAAACCCGATGCTGCACCCGCGCTTGAGCGCCTGGACCTGTGCATAGAACCGGGCGAGACGGTCGCGCTGGTGGGCACCTCCGGCTCGGGCAAGAGCACACTGGTGAACTTGTTGCCGCGCTTCAGAGACCCGACTTCCGGCCGCATCTACCTCGATGGCGTCTGGCTTGAAGAATGGAATCTGGCCTCGCTGCGTGCGCAATTCGCCTTGGTCAGCCAGCATGTGGTGATGCTCAATGACTCGATCGCCGTGAATGTCGCGCTCGGTCAGGCCATCGACGCGAACCGGGTCATCGACTGCCTGAAAGCGGCCAATTTGCAAAAGCTGCTGGATGAACTGCCCGACGGCATCAAGACGCGACTGGGTCACAACGCGATGCAGCTGTCGGGCGGTCAGCGCCAGCGCCTGGCCATTGCACGCGCGCTCTACAAGGACGCGCCCATCTTGCTGCTGGACGAAGCCACCTCGGCGCTGGACACGGAATCCGAGCAGTCGGTCCAGCAGGCCATCGAGCGCCTGACCGCGAACCGGACCTCGGTGGTGATCGCGCACCGCCTGTCAACGATTCAGCATGCCGATCGCATCATCATGCTGGACGGCGGGCGCATTGTGGAGTCGGGCACCCACGCCGAATTGCTGGCCCGCAAAGGCGCCTACAGCCACCTTTACCAGCTGGGTTTCAAAGGTATTCAGGAAAACGCCGCGGAAAACCAACCTCCGGCGCAGCCCGGCTAGCGCACAGACCCAGGCCTGCACGCCAGGCTCAAAGCAGCACGATGTCGTAATGCTCCTGCGCCATGGCGGCCTCTGACTGGAGCGAAATCGGCTTGCCGATGAAGTCGCTCAGACCGGCCAGATGCTGGCTTTCCTCGTCAAGGAAAAGCTCAACGACTTGTGGCGAAGCGACGACCCGGAACTCGCGGGGATTGAACTGCCTGGCTTCGCGCAAGATTTCGCGCAAGATGTCGTAACTCACGCTGCGCGCGGTTTTGACCACGCCCTTGCCGGTGCACGCCGCACAAGGCTCGCACAGCTGGTGCGACAGCGACTCGCGCGTTCGCTTGCGCGTCATCTCCAGCAAACCCAGCGCTGAAAATCCGTTCACCGTGGTCTTGATGCGGTCCCGCGCCAGCTGCTTCTTGAATTCGGCCAGCACGGCGTCGCGGTGGTTGTCACGCAGCATGTCGATGAAATCGACGATGACGATGCCGCCCAGATTGCGCAAGCGAAGTTGCCGGGCAATCGTTTGTGCCGCCTCCAGATTGGTCTTGAATATGGTTTCGTCGAAGTTGCGCGCACCCACGAAGCCGCCGGTATTGACATCGACCGTGGTGAGCGCCTCGGTCTGGTCAATGATGAGGTAGCCGCCTGACTTCAGGTCGACACGCCGCCCGAGGGCCTTGGCAATTTCCTCGTCGATGCTGAAAAGGTCAAAAATCGGTCGCTCGCCCGTGTAAAGCTGGATTTTTTCAAGCGTGGCCGGCATGAACTCGGTGGCGAAAGTCTGCAGCCGCTCCCACTGCTCGCGGGAATCGACACGTA
>CAJAOB010000444.1 GCA_903941205.1 uncultured Burkholderiales bacterium
AGATCACTGATATGAAGCGCATCTTATTGTTTGTCCTGACCAACCTTGCCGTGGTCGTGGTGCTGGGCATCGTCGCCAATTTGCTGGGGGTGAACCGGTTTCTCACCGCCAACGGATTGAACCTGTCGGCCTTGCTCGGCTTTGCCCTCATCATGGGTTTTGGGGGCGCGATCATCTCGCTCTTGATCAGCAAGCCCGTCGCCAAGTGGAGTTCGGGCGTTCGCGTCATCAACAACCCGCAAAACGCGGATGAAGCCTGGATTGTGGATACGGTGAGCCGCCTTGCTCAAAAAGCTGGCATCGGCATGCCGGAAGTTGGCATTTTTGAAGGTGAGCCAAATGCCTTTGCCACGGGTGCTTTCAAGAACTCCGCGCTGGTGGCCGTGTCCACCGGTTTGTTGCAAGGCATGACGAAGGAAGAGATTGAAGCCGTGATCGGCCACGAAGTTGCCCACATCGCCAACGGCGATATGGTGACCATGACGCTGATCCAGGGCGTGATGAACACTTTTGTGGTGTTCATCAGCCGGGTCGTGGGTTACGCGGTTGACAGCTTTTTGCGCAAGGGCGATTCCCAGAGTTCCGGCCCTGGCATTGGTTACTACGTGACCACCATCGTGATGGACATCGTGCTGGGCTTTGCTGCAGCCATGGTGGTGGCCTGGTTTTCGCGCCACCGCGAGTTCCGCGCGGACGCTGGTGCAGCGCAGTTGCTGGGCCGCAAGCAGCCCATGATCAACGCGCTGGCGCGTTTGGGTGGCATGGTGCCCGGCGAGCTGCCCAAGTCGGTCGCTGCCTTGGGGATTGCCGGTGGTGTGGGCGCCTTGTTTGCCACGCACCCACCGATTGAACAGCGTATTGCGGCTTTGCAAAGCGCTTGAGATAGCCTTTGGGCTGGTTCTAAAAAGGCTGCCCTTGGGTGGCCTTTTTCTTGGGCGCTGCCCGTTGGGTGTGGGCTCGGCTGCTGGTGGCTTGGCGCTGTGCGCTGCGGGCTGATCCCGGCGGGGGCGACCTCATGCTGGGGTACCAGAAATCGGCCACCCCCGCCGGGGTCAGCCCGCATCCAAGGCTGGGGTGGTGCGACGGTTTTGAATGCGGACAGCCGGAGTGGCGAACGACGGCACTGCCGCCGCTCCGTCTATGCTTTAACCCGAACAAGGTGGGATGGGCTGGGGCCGGTGGCCGATTTCTGGTACCCCAGCATGAGGCCGCCGGCCCCAGCCCGTCCCGCCGGCTGATCGGCTCACAACGTGCCAAACGACATGCGGCAAGCCCACACGGCGGCACGAAGCGCTCAAGCGGTGTTGATCGCCCCGCCAGCCTGCGCCGCCATGCTCATAGCGACCGCCTCAGCCACCTCAATCCCATCGACACCCGCGGACAAAATGCCGCCCGCATAACTGGCGCCCTCGCCGGCCGGGTACAGACCCTTGACGTTCAGGCTCTGAAAGTCGTCGCCGCGCGTGATGCGCAGCGGCGACGAAGTGCGCGTTTCCACGCCGGTCAGCACCGCGTCGGGCATGTCAAAGCCCTTGATCTTCTTGCCAAAGGCCGGCAGCGCTTCGCGCATCGCCGCAATCGCATAGCCGGGCAGGGCGCCGGCCAGGTCGGTCAGGTGCACGCCCGGCTTGTACGAGGGCTCCACGCTGCCCAGCGAAGTCGAAGCGCGTGCGGCCAGAAAGTCGCCGACCAGCTGGCCTGGCGCTTCGTAGCTGCTGCCGCCCAGGGTGTACGCGTTGGACTCGAGCTGGCGTTGAAATGCAATGCCCGCCAGCGGATGCACATTCTGGCCGGCAACGGCGCCTTCTACAAAATCAGCCGGTGCAATGCCCACCACGATGCCGGCGTTGGCATTGCGCTCGTTGCGCGAATACTGGCTCATGCCGTTAGTCACCACGCGGCCGACTTCGGAGGTGGCGGCCACCACCGTGCCACCCGGACACATGCAAAAACTGTAGACGCTGCGGCCGTTTCCAGCGTGATGGACCAGCTTGTAGTCGGCCGCGCCCAGCAAAGGGTGGCCAGCGTGCTGGCCCAGGCGCGCGCGGTCAATCAGACCCTGCGGGTGTTCGATGCGAAAGCCGATTGAAAACGGCTTGGC
>CAJAOB010000445.1 GCA_903941205.1 uncultured Burkholderiales bacterium
CCCGCCAGCCAAGGCAGCACGGACTCGTAGTTGCGTGACGACAGCGGCGACTGGTGCAGCATGATTAGCAGCGGCAGGGATGGGTCAGCAGGCACCGTCCGGTAATGCAGTTGCCCCCAGTCCATGGGCAGGTAGGCTTTGACAACACTGGCGGCGGGAAAAGACATCAGGGCCCTTGTCAGTCCATCCGGATGCCGCCGTTGATGTGCATCACGGTGCCCGTGATGAAACCGGCGTCGGCACTGGCCAGGTACACCACCGCACCGGCTATTTCGTCAGGCTGCCCCAGGCGCTTGAGCGGTGTGGCCGCCGCCATGCCCTGCTTGCGTTCGGCCGTGTGGGCGCGCAGCATGGGCGTTTCGATGGCGCCGGGCGCGATCACATTGACGGTGATGCCCCGGGGCGCGAGTTCCTGTGCCATGGACTTGGCGAGGCTTTCAATGCCGCCTTTGGTGGCCGCGTAAGCAGCGCCTGTGAGCACGCCCCCCGTGCGGCCAGACAGCGATCCGAGCAGCACAATGCGCCCGCCATCACGCAGCAGCGGGTAGCTGTGCTGGCAGCACAGAAAAGGCCCGGTGAGGTTGGTCGCGAGCATGTGTTGCCAGTGCGCCAGCGTGACCAATGCCACTTTTTCAGTGTCAACGATGCCCGAGCAGATCGCCAGCAAATCGATGGGCCCGTGCGCTGCCACGCGCAGTGCTAGCGCGCCAAAGGCCTGTGCAATCGACGCCGGGTCTGCCACATCAACGGCCA
Source organism: uncultured Burkholderiales bacterium (assembly GCA_903941205.1). GTDB lineage: Bacteria > Pseudomonadota > Gammaproteobacteria > Burkholderiales > Burkholderiaceae_C > Polaromonas. The sequence continues at coordinate 754 of CAJAOB010000445.1, forward strand.
GCACTTGCGAAGCGGCACTGTGCGCTGACGCTGCTTGCGGCAGGTCCATGGCGACCACGTCCCAGCCTTCGGCCGTCAGGCGGCTGACCGTGGCGGCGCCAATGCCACCGAAAGCGCCCACCACCACGGCGCGGCGCACGGCGAGCTTGCTGCTTGATTCAGACATGTTGCGGCCAAACTCAGGCGGCAGAGCCAGGCTTCTTGGGCGCCGGCTTGCGGCTTGCGGGGGCCTTCTTGACGGCGGCTTTTTCAGCGGTTTTAGCGGCGACTTTAACGGCGGTGTCAGCGGTGGTTTTAGGAGCAGCGTTCCCAGAAGATTTTGGCTTTTTAGCCGCCTTGACGACGCTGACATCCTGCGGAACCATGCCCTTGTTTTTCTCGAGTAGGTTGAAAGTCAGGCAGGCTTTTTCAAAGGCGGGAATGCCGGCGGGCAGCGCGGCCATGAAAGCGGCTTCCCGCACTTCGTCCCAGGTGGCGCCGGCCTTGAGGGCGCGCACCACGCTCCATTCCATGCCCTCGGGGTCGCCCTTGACAGCGGTGGTCACGCCGATCAGCACCAGAAAGCGCGTCTTGAGGTCCAACGCGCGGCCTTCAGCCGGCCCGAACAGCACATGCGAGGCCAGGTCGCCGTAGCGGCGCAAAAACTCCGGGTTCAGGTCCGCCAGGGTGTCGTGCACCGGCAGGGTGTAGCCGCGCACCTTGCGGATTTTGTCGAGTTCTTTTTTACCTTCTGGGCTCATGAAAATGTCTCCGGCTAGTGTTGCAGATCAGGGGTTCAGATTTTTCGGGCGACCAGTTCGGCCTCGAAGATGGCGTCGTTGATGCGGCGCGGCGCCAGCGCGTCACCGATCAGATGGGACTCCAGGTCTTTGCGCGTGCTGCGCAGTTCGTGGAAGAGGCGGTTTTGCGCAGCAGCGCCATTGACCAGCACCAGCGCATCGACATCAGTGATCTCCAGTGATTCTTTGGTGTAGACGTCCAGAAAGCGAACACTGTGCGCGTCAATGCCGGCCAGGTCGTGGTCGGTGGTGAAGGCCACGCCCATGCGGCGCAAGCTGCCGTAGGCTTTGCCCCAGTCGCGGCTGGCGGCCAGGTTGGGCGCGGGCTGGCCGAGCTGCGTGACAAACTGCACTTGCCAGCCGGCGCGGGCCAGGTACTCGGCGGTCAGCACGCCCTGGCGCGCGCCCAGCGTGTCCACCACCACCACCCGGCGGCCCTTGCCTTCGCGCAAGGGCTGGGCCACGCCGAGCACATCACCGCACGAATAGACCCAGGGTTGCGCAGTGCCAGCCATGTCCGGGCCGTCCCAGCGCGCCGGTTGCAAGGGCGACCAGCCGTGCTTGAGATGCGTGGCACCCGTGGCCACAATCACCGCGTCATAGCCGGCCTCGGTGAGCAGTTCCACCGTGGCTTCGCTTTCGCGGTAGATCTCGACGTCGGTGTCGCGCAACTGGGCGATCAGCCAGCCCACGGTGTCAGCCAGCTCGCGGGCGCTGTGCACCCGGCCCATCCAGGCGACCTGGCCACCGAGTTCGCTGGAGCGCTCGATCAGGCTGACCTTGTGGCCGCGGCGCGCGGCCGTGAGCGCCGCCCGCAGACCGGCCGGCCCGGCACCCACCACCGCAATGTTGCGCGGCTTGAGCGTTGGCGTCACCTGTTCTTCAGACAGCGTCTTTTCGCGCCCCACCGAGGGGTTGTGAATGCAGGCAATCGGCGCGTGCGCAAAGATCGATTCCATGCACCAGTTGGCGCCAACGCAAGGGCGAATCTTGTCGGCATGGCCTTGCTCGGCCTTGCGCACCCAGAAGGCATCGGCGATCAGGGCGCGTGTCATGCCGACAAAATCGCAATCGCCCGCACGCAATATGGCTTCGGCCTCGTCCGGCGTGGTGATGCGCCCCACCCCCACCACCGGCAAATCGATGCTGGCCTTGACCTGGCGCGTGGCGGCCATCTGAAAACCGTGTTCCTCGGGCGAGGTCGGGTAGATCATCATGCGGTTCAGATAAGTGCCCTGAGAGCAGGAGATGTAATCGAGCTTGCCGGTGGCGGCCAGGTGTTTGGCAATCTCGGCCCACTCCACCGGGCCCAGGCCGCCCTGCATGCCGTCGTCGCTGTTCAGGCGCAGGCCGACGATGGCGTCAGGGCCTACTTCCTCGCGCGCGGCGTCGATGATCCGCATGACGATGCGCATGCGGTTTTCCAGCGAGCCGCCGTATTCGTCGCTGCGGTGGTTGGTGGCCGGCGACAAAAACTGGTTGAGCAGATAACCATGCGAGGCCGCCCCCAGCTCGATCCCGTCCAGATCGCCCTCGACCGCATGGCGCGCGGTCAGCCGGTAGCCGTGGATGATTTGCTCGATGTCTTCGGCCTCCATCACCTTGGGCATCTCGCGGTAGACCGAGCAGGGAATCGCCGAAGGCGCCCACACCGGCACGCGGCTGGTCACGCTGTTGGTCTGCCTGCCTCGGTGCCATGCTTGCGCCAGGATCAAGGTGCCGTGGTTGTGCACCGCCGCCGCGATCTTGCGGAACTCGCCGATCATGCGCGGGTCAAAGGCGAAGGCCTTGCCGGGGTAAGGCTGGGTGGACTCGTGCACCGCCATCGCCTCCATCGTGATCACCGCAGCCCCGCCCTTGGCGCGCTCGACGTAATAGTCCACATGCGCATCGGTGAACAGATGGTCTTTGACCAGCAAGGTGGCGTGGCTGGTCATCCAGACGCGGTTCTTGGTTTCATGGCGGCCAAGCTTGCCGGGGCCCAGCAAGCGGGGATACAAAGTGGACATCAGTGGCTATCTGTAGAAGATGTGGAAGATGCAGAGGGTTCAGGCGAGAAAAACTGATCGGCCGCCAGACGAACGCAGCGCGCCGAATGAACGCCGGTGCGGTCGGTGCGAAGGGCTGGCAGGCCTTCGTCGCAGCGGGCCTCATAGACCGGGCAGCGGGTTGAAAACGGGCAGCCGGGTGGGGCTGCCAGTGGGCTGGGGATTTCACCTTGCAGATGCTGGCGCACCGTCTTGACGGCCGGGTCGGCAAACAACTGCGCTGACAGCAAGGCCTGGGTGTAAGGATGCGCGGGGTTTTTGAACACGGTGTCGACCGGGCCGGTTTCCACTTCGCAGCCCAGGTAGAGCACCACCACGCGGTCACACAGCGCGTGAATGGTCTCGAGGTCATGCGAGATGA
>CAJAOB010000446.1 GCA_903941205.1 uncultured Burkholderiales bacterium
CTGCTCATTAAGCGATCCGACCAGGGGGCTATAGCTGCGCTCAGGGCGCGGGTCTTTGGCGTTGACAGCGGGGCAGGGCTGGCGCATGACATGCGTGCGCTGGTCCAGCTCGTTGATTGCGTCGTCGATTGCGCTGATCACTCCCATCAAGCGGTTCATGGTCTCGGCCATGGGCACTTCGCGACCAGCAATAGTTCCACCCATGATTGGGCCGGGACGAAGCTGTTGTTCGTGTGCATAGGCTTCGCGCTTGGCCATCTCTTCGCCCATGATGCGCGGGTCCGTTGCGTAGTTACGCTCGTACATCACAGCTCCTTTGCGGCGGCCAGGACTTCGGCGTACTTGTCGGCCGGGATTTCAGTCAGCTTGGCTGCTTTGAATTGGGCGATCAAGCTCTTGACCTCAGCAGCTTTGCCGCCTTGGCTCAGGTTGGCCAGGACCAAACGAACTTCTTCTAGGGTGACCTGGCTTGCGGGTTCATCCGTAGAAGATTTTGTGGGAGCAGTCGGCGCAGAGGTCTCTGGAGTAGAAGAGTCCTTCTCGGGCTTCGCAGTATTCGCATCGGTAGGGGACTTCTTCGCCCGCGATGATTTTGGGGCTTCCGCGACGGGCTCCTTTACCTCAGCGACAGTCTCGCCAACGGCTACGGTGCCCAGGTACTTGCCAATCGCTTCGGCCACAACAGCGGCTTGCGCAGGGGTCTCAGGGGTGAATGTAATTTGAATCATTGCCATCTCTCTTTCTTGGGTTACAGGGTTACGGGTTCGGTGGACAGTGGGCCAAACAATCCGGCCACATAGTCTTCAGTTGTTTCGCCTGACGCGCCGGTCAAGCCATTCATCGCGTAGTATTTCTCGATGTACTCTTTGGTCGTGCAAAAAGTGCCGAGCTTTGGAAAGGCGCGAATCTCTGGTGCTGCCATCTCTTCGCGGCGCTTGCGCATGTAGGCTGCAATGCGGGGGTCTTTGCGTTCTCTCATTTGGACCTCCGGCGGTCGGCCAATACGGTGACGAAAGTTTCTTTCGGCTCGATGTATTTGGGCGGCTGGTTGGTGTAGATGGGACGCCAATCGGTCAGGCGCATCCAGGTTGCCTGGACATCTGATCCGCTGGTCCACTTGAATTCTGGACTGTCGGCGGGCACTGAGGGTACTGCCCGGCTTTGATAGGGTACATGCTTCATAGCTGAATTCCTTGTTTACTGTTTTGGTGAGACCGATGTTAGCACAGCTTACGATGGGTCCGTCAAATTTATTTTGTTGCAGCGATACCACAGCTTACGCCCATCGAAATCTGTGCTATCCTGCGCGACATGACTTTACCCGAAATTATTCAACGCCTTGGGGGCCCCGCAGCAATCGGCCGCCACCTGGACATTCGTGGCCAAGCGATAAGCCATTGGCTGCGCAAGGACCAAGTGCCCATCGATCGGGTGCCTTCGTTGCTGCGCTTGGCCAAGCAGAAACGCTTGCGTTTGCGTGCTGACGATCTGCGCCCAGACATCGACTGGGCAGCGGTGAAATGAATGAGCTTGAAGTGATCTTATCCATGGATGCAATGCGCGCAATTCTCGAAGGGCAACAGATCGTTTTCGACTGTGAGCCAGAGGGCCTGCGCGTCATCCTTGTGTGCGATGCAAACGCCATGCGCACGTTCAAAGAACACATCACTCGGGCAATGCTTGTGCACCTGCCAGGCCCCACATCTATCAACTGAAAGGACGACCATGAAGTGCCCATCCGCCACGAAAAAAGGACCCGGCCGCTACCACAAGCCTGGCCACAAAAAGGGCGC
>CAJAOB010000447.1 GCA_903941205.1 uncultured Burkholderiales bacterium
GCCGGCATACGAGATTTCGCGGAGTGACTGGAGTTCAGACGTGTGCTCTTCCGATCTCGAGCCGTTTTTTGATCCTCTCTGATTTCTGGAGAACCAAACCATGTTGAAGCGAATTGCCTGGATTGTGTCGGGTCTGCTGGTGCTGGGCGTCGGCACTTTTTACGCTGTGGGCGGCTATGCCGGCTCGCTGCTGCTGTTCGTCAGGTACGCGGTTCGCACCGAGGCGGCACCCTATCGCGAGGTCAGCTGGAAGGCCGGGCCCGAGGCTTTGGCCGCCAAGGCCGAAAAGAGCGAAAAGACCGGAAGGCGCAAGCAGCCCAACGTGATCCTCATCATGGCGGATGATCTCGGCTTCAACGACATCACGCTCAATGGTGGCGGTCTGGCCGGCGGCAGTGTGCCCACGCCACATATTGATTCCATCGCCCGCCAGGGCGTGAATTTTCAGACCGGCTACGCGGGCAACGCCACTTGCGCGCCGTCACGCGCCGCGCTGATGACGGGCCGTTACCCGACCCGCTTCGGTTTTGAGTTCACGCCCACGCCCAAGCAGTTCATGAAAGTCATCGGCAACGAAGACCGCGCAGGCTCACTCTTCAAGCCGGTGTACTACCCGGAGCGCGCCGCCGACCTGATTCCCTACGAGGACATGGGCTTGCCCACCAGCGAAATCACCGTCGCGCGCCTGCTCAAGGAGTCGGGTTACCACACCGTTCATCTGGGCAAATGGCATCTGGGCGACAGCCCCAAGTTCCGTCCCTACTCGCACGGCTTCAACGAGTCACTTTCCATGCAGCACGGCGCGTCCATGTTCCTGCCTGAAAACGCCCCCAATGTGGTCAACGCCAAGCAGGCGTTCGATCCGATTGACCGCTTCCTCTGGGCCTCGCACAGCTGGGGCATTCGCTTTAACGACGGGCCGGTCTTTCAGCCGCCCAGGTACATGACCGATTACCTGACCGACGAGGCCATCAAGGTGGTGGCCGCCAACAAGCACCAGCCTTTCTTCATGTACCTGGCCTACAACGCGCCGCACACGCCGCTGCAGTCCACGCGCGAAGACTATGACGCGCTGGCGCATATTGCAGACCACACCACCCGCGTTTACGCCGCCATGATCCGCTCGCTGGACCGCAACATCGGCCGCGTGCTGCAATCCCTCAAGGACCAGGGTCTGGACGACGACACCCTGGTTATTTTCACCAGCGACAACGGCGGCGCTCACTACCTTGGCATCGACGGTCTCAACAGCCCGTACCGCGGCTGGAAGGCCACCTTCTACGAGGGCGGCACGCGTGTGCCCTTCTTCATGCGCTGGCCGGGCGGCCTGCCGGCCGGCGTTCGCTACGCCGCACCGGTGAGCCACTTCGACATCTTCGCCAGTACTGTCGCGGTGGCGGGCGCAAAGAGCCCGTCCGATCGCCCCATCGACGGTGTCAACTTGCTGCCTTTTGTTCGCGGGGAAGTGACCGGTCAGCCGCACCAGCAGCTGTTCTGGCGCACCAGTTCCTACCGTGCGGTGCGTGCTGGCGACTGGAAGCTGCAAGTCATGGAAAAGCCGAAGCAGGACCTGCTCTACAACCTCGCGCAGGACCCGACCGAGCGCAAGAACCTCGCCGCGCAAGAGGCCCCGCGCGTGGCTGAGATGAAGGCCTTGCTCGCAGGCTTTGAGAAAACGCAGATCAAGCCCATGTGGCCTTCACTGGCTGAAGGCGCCATCCCGATTGACAAAACCATGAAGCAGCCCCAAGCCGCGGGCGATGCGCACGTCTATTACGCCAATTGAGCCTCCAGGAATGCTTGCATGAACGCCACTCCCATCCTTTACGGCATGCCCGGTTCGCTTTACACCGCCAAGGTGAGAAGCTATTTGCGCAAGCAGCGCATCGCGTTTGAAGAGCGAACCCCTGGGGACCCGCGTTTTTCAAAAGAGATCGAGCCCGCCGTCGGCCGATGGATCATTCCGGTGCTGCAAATGCCTGATGGCGCCCTGCTGCAGGACGGCACGGACATCGTCGACCACCTCGAAAGCCTGCGCTCGGGCGCCACTTCCGGGGCAAGTACCGGACCCAGCGCCAGTCCGCCGGACGGCGTGCTGA
>CAJAOB010000448.1 GCA_903941205.1 uncultured Burkholderiales bacterium
TGGCGGAATTCGAGTCGGTCTGCACCCGCTTGGCCACCTTACGCATGACGCCCATCGAAAAGGGTCACATTCAGGAGTTGCTCTCCGAAGAGCAAACCGCCGCCCGGGCGGGTGATGTGGATGCCTTCGCCACGGCCAACCGGCGACTGCACACAGCCATCGTGGCTGGTGCGCACAACGCAGTTCTGGAAGAAGCGGTGAGCGCGTACCGCATCCGCACTGCGCCCTTTCGTAAAGCCCAACTGGCCCTGCCCAACCGGCTGGACGCAACCGCTGCGGACGATGCCCGGGTGGTCGCATTGATCCTGCAGGGCGATGGTGCCGGCGCAGCAGCGGCGGTCAAGGCCCATCTTGAAACCACGGCCTATTACGCATCCAAGTGCACAGCAACAACCACGGCAACGCCTTTCAAGGCAAAAAGGAGACAGTGATGAGTAAGCAACAATGGATTAGGGGCATCGGCCTGGTGGCCGCGGGCTTGATGGCTGCGATGAGCGCGATGGCGCAGGACTTTCCAGTGCGCCCTGTGAAGGTGGTGGTCGCCTCCGTGCCTGGCAGCGCCCCTGACGTTCTGGCGCGCGTCCTCGCCGAATCGCTGGGTCCGGCTTTAAAGCAGCCGGTGCTGGTGGAAAACAAGCCGGGCGCGGGCGGCGGCATCGGCGTGGACAGCGTTGCCAAGTCTCCGGCAGATGGGTACACCCTCGTCATCGGACACGATGGCACCATGGCCATGAATGCCGTCATCAATCCCAAGCTGCCGTATGACCCGGTCAAGGACTTCGTACCGGTGTCCCCATTGGGCTTTAACGAGTTCGTGCTTGTAGCCCATTCATCAGTGCCGGCGCGCAACTTACAGCAATTGCTGGCGCATGCCAAGGCGCGCAATGGCAAGATGACCTATGGCTCGGCCGGCCCGGGCACGCCCAATCACGTGGTCATGGAGCAGTTGGCCAAGGCCGGCGGTTTCACGGCGGTCCATGTTCCTTACAAGGGCGGACCAGCCGCCACCCAGGACTTGGTCGGCGGACAGATCGAGGTGATGATCTCGGGCATCTCACCCGCTCTTCCTCACATACGTTCTGGCAAATTGATCGCGATTGCGGTTCCCCAAGCCGTGCGTTCCCAGGTGCTCCCGGATGTACCCACCATTGGTGAGTTGCTGCCGGGCTTTGCGGTCAAGAGTTGGTTTGGCATGTTCGCGCCGGCCCAGACACCGCCTGCAGTGGTTGCCCGCCTGAACCGCGAGATCCGTGCGGCGCTTGAGCAACCAGAACTTCGCAGTCGGCTGCAGCAGCAGGGCATTGCCACAGAGGGCGGCACCGGCGAAGCACTGGCTGCACAGGTCAGCGCAGACATCGCCCGCTACCGCGTGCTGGCGACTCAGATCAACCTGAATCCTTGAGCGTGGCGTGCAAGCCGGTGAGCCGGCCCAACATCATCCTGATCACCACAGACCAGCAGCGCGCCGATCATCTGGGCTGCTATGGCAACACGGTGCTGCGCACACCCAACATCGATGCGCTGGCCAACCGTGGAACCGTGTTTGACCGCTGCTTTGTGGCGTCGCCGGTGTGCATGCCCAACCGCGCGGCCATGATGACCAGCCGCATGCCCTCGGCTGCAGGCGTCAGGATGAACGGTGTGCCTTTGCCGACGGACTCGCTGACCTTTGTGGAGATGCTCAGGAGAGCGGGTTGGCGAACCGCCCTCATCGGAAAAGGCCACCTGCAAAACATGACAGACCGGCCCGCAGCCTGGACAGCCGGCTTGGCTCCAGGTGCTGAACCGCTACAGGCCCAGGCCTCGTTGCGTGACGGCCCGGCCTACTCGCAGGAGTCAATTGCGCAGTGGACGCAACAGCCTTCTCATCAGGTGAGCCTGCCTTACTACGGGTTCGAGCACGTCCAGTTTTGTCTCGAGCATGGCGACATTACCGGCGGCGACTATCCAAGGTGGCTTCAGCAACGCGGCATCGATCCGGCCCAGTGGGTGGGCCGCGCCAATGCGCTGCCCAATCAGGCGCCGCCCATGCTGGACGCCTGGCGCACGCGGATTCCGCCCGAGCTCTACCCCAGCACGTTCGTCACCGAAAAGACCGTTTCCTGGATACAGGATCACCTCGCACGAGCAGCCGAAGAAACACCGTTTTTCGTGCACTGCTCTTTCCCTGATCCACATCATCCCTTTACGCCACCTGGAAAGTACTGGGACTTGTATGACCCGCGTTCGGTCGTGCTGCCCGAGACTTTCGGCTCGGATCGGACGGGCGACCATCCACTCAAGAGGGCGCTGCATGAGGAGATGCGCCAGGACCGTCGCCCGGTGGGCTCAAGCCGGGCGATGGCCGTGAGCGAAGAGGAGGCGCGCTGGGCCATTGCCCTGAACTATGGGTCACTGGCTTTGATTGATGACGCGATAGGCCGACTGACAGATTACCTGGCGCGCCAGGGGCTGACCGACAACACGTTGATCATTTACACCTCGGACCACGGCGATTTCATGGGCGACCACGGACTGCTCAACAAGGGGCCGCTGCACTACCGGAGCCTGATCCGGGTGCCCTTTATTTGGGCCGACCCCAAAACCCCCCATGCCTTGCATGATGACCGCCTGTGCAGTTCGATCGACCTTGGGACATCAATCCTGGCGCGGGCGAGAGTTCAAAAGGCTCACGGCATGAAAGGATTGGATCTGATGCAGCACAGAGCTTCGACTAAGGAGGCGGCACCGTCGCGCGATGCTGTCCTGATTGAGGAGGAGGCGCACCACCGCTATCCCCAATCACCGTTTCCGCTGAAACTGCGTACCCTTGTCACCGACCGCTGGCGCCTGTCGGTTCGCGCTGACGAGGCTTGGGGTGAACTGTACGACCTCATGTCGGACCCGCATGAGACGAACAACCTCTGGTGGGACGAGGGCCTGTCCCGGGTGCGCGCCGCGCTTTCCATGCGCCTGATCCAGGAGATGCAGCGACAGGCTGACGATGTACCGCTGCCCAGCCGCATGGCGTGATCAATAGCAGGAAGCCCTGACTGTGCATGCTGAAATGCGGATTCCCATTTCAGTTTTTTGACATCATATTTGTCTACTGTTTTTGGGGAAATGCCACCCCTCCTAATCCGCAATGATTGTTCCCTCCGACGCTAATTTGACCACCGCTGACGACTTTGACTTACCAGGCGAGATCGCCTCAAACCCGCATAGAGAAGTGAATCCCCGGCCTAAGGGCTGGTCATCGGTTTTCGGCACACCCGGTCAAATTGACGTCGACGCAAACAAGGTGAGTGCGTCGCGCTACCCCGGCAGTATGGTTTTCCCGCGAGCGGAAACACTTCAGAAAGAATACGACGCGTACTGCCTGTACCGTGAACTCATATCTAAACCAAAGGCTCTGGCAAACCTTCAAGTAGATGAAGAAGACAGCCAAACACAGGTGGATTTAGTCCGTGTGGGAGTTCTGTCAAAGTTGAATATTTCGTACTCTGAACTTAGAGGCACGGAATCGGACATCAACAGGAAAAAACGCTACATGCGGTCGCTCGTGAGGAAAACAGTCCTCAAGGTCTCAAAGACGATTGCCAACGTAGAACACGGAAAGTTTCCAACTGATGAAGAAATCGAAGAAATCAAACCCCGGTTTTCTAGCAAACAAGAAGCGTTGATGACCAAACCGCACGAGGAATGGTGGTCTCTGGACCTGCGATCTTCACTTGCGAATTCTAAATTTGATAAATCTGTTGCCTGAAAATTTACCCCGATATCAAAGTATTTTTTGGATTTATTTTTTGGCCTCTTCAAAAGAGGATAATCATTTTCAGCAATGTCCTACCAAGGGCTTTGAAAAAATCACTGGTTGAGCGTCCCGTAACGGGACGTTCGAAAGAAAAGAACTCTAAATATGAACATTGCAGAAATTGAAAAATCGCCTTGGGAAACTTGGCAACGTAATCAAAAGGGCCTTGAATACCGATACTTATTGAAGCGTTTGAAAATAATATTTATGCGTACAAAAAACCGCTGTGTTTAGCAGCGGGTATTGAGTGGTTTTAGGTGAAAATTTCGCTCCGAAGCCCTTGGATTACTGCGCCATTACCGAGGTGGTCGAATCCGAGGCAGACACGGGATTGCGGCGATTCAGCGACACACCTACACGCCGGGTTCTGTCGATGCCACCAATGGGTTCGGTGGTTGCTTGGTAGCGGTCAAAGAGGTTCTTGGCTTCGTTGTCAAACCCGCGTCAAAAATATGCTTTTTTGAGCCGTATCAGGGTGTGCAAAAGTTACACCAGTGCTCAGGAATTCGCCCTTATGTCAATAAAAAAGCGCCCGAAGGCGCTTTTTTATTGCGAAATGAGGTTACTCAGGCAAATTGCTCGAGCTTACCGTCAAGCGACATTAGGCTCAGCTGGACTCCCAGATTAGGATGCTTCTCTTTTAGCTGCTTGCGGAATTCCATCAAGGCCTCTTTGTGCGTGGAGGTTTCCACAGCAGCATCGGCAACCTTGGCATCACCATAAGCGATTTTCGCGGCACCGCAGTCACGGTGATTCACCACGATCACTTTCTTGATGTTGTGCAGTTGCACAGACGCACCAAGGTTTTCCCAGAACGTCTTGTGCCATTCCTTGAAGGCTGGCGCAACGACACCGATGGAGGCGCCGGCAATAGTAAATGCACTGTACTTACCACTCATACCATCGCGAGCCTGCTGTTTGTTCACCAAATCCTGAAAGCGCGGATCGATGCACGACAGCACCATGGCCTCGTAGTTGCCAGATGCGGCCAGAGCAGAGCCGCTGGCCAGCATGCCCACGCTGGTGAACAAGACGGAGCCACCCACAGCCCGTAGGAAGGTACGGCGACTAGCAGACGAGATGTTTGTAGAACAACATGTGGGAATGTAGCGGCGAGTCGTAAGATCTTCTGCGCAAGTCAAAGCCTGAGACATTTTGATAACCTTTCCTCATAGAGAGTAACA
>CAJAOB010000449.1 GCA_903941205.1 uncultured Burkholderiales bacterium
CTTGGCTTCGATGGTGGCAATGGGAATGTTGGCTTTGTAAAACAGCGCGTAATCAGCCCGCAAGACGGTGCTCGGGTCGCGGTGTGATTTGTTGCCGCGCACGCTGACCCGACCAGCGCGCAGCGGAAACTCGCGGTAAATCTGGTCCATGCCGTTCCAGCCCGCCTGCTCCATGGCGGGGCGGATGAACTTGTCGCAGATATCGCTTTCGCTGAGAGAGGCTTTGTTCAAGTGGGTGGCCGCGCCGGGTTTGCGGGTTTGATGAATGCTAAAGAACTATGCTCGGCGGCAAGTGCATTATTCATCAAGCCCAGCGCTTTCCGATCGGGCGGGTAGCGCAGGCGGGGGTTTCTCAGCAGCTTTTGACAAGCCTTTGGCCAAGCCCCGGAGCTTCAGCCTGCCGGCTTGGCCTAGCCGCGTTTTTGCACCAGCGTCAAGATGTCATAAGACGCCACCAGTTCGTCGTGCTGGTTGCTCACTTCGACGTCCCAGGTGACCACGCCCTGGCCGATGCCTTGCGCGTCGGTTTTGTTGCGGTCTGTCTTGCGTTTGGCGGTCAGGCGGGCGCGGATGGTGTCGCCGATGGCGACCGGCTTGACGAAGCGCAGCGTGTCCAGGCCGTAGTTGGCCAGCACCGGGCCCTCGCCAGGCGAAACAAACAAGCCTGCCGCGGCCGACAGCACGAAGTAGCCGTGGGCGATGCGTTGACCGAAGCTGGATTCGCGGGCGGCGATGTCGTCGAAGTGCATGTAGAAATAGTCGCCCGAGATACCGCCGAAGTTCACCAGGTCGGCTTCGGTCACGGTGCGCCGGTGTGTGAGCAGCGACTCGCCGATTTGCAGGTCTTCAAAATGCCGGCGGAAGGGATGGACGTCGCCTTCTTGCACGCGGGCGCCGCGCACGTGCTCGCCCGTCACGGCGGCCAGCATGCTGGGCGAGCCCTGCACGGCGGCGCGTTGCAGATAGTGCTTGACGGCGCGCAGGCCGCCGAGTTCTTCGCCGCCACCGGCGCGGCCGGGGCCGCCGTGTTTGAGCATGGGCAGTGGCGAGCCGTGGCCGGTCGATTCGACGGCCGCTTCGCGCTCAAGAATATGCACGCGGCCATGCAGCATGGCGATGGCCGGCACCATGCGCGCGGCCGTGCGGGTGTCGCGCGTGACCAGGGTGGCGACCAGGCTGCCTTTGCCGCGCGCGGCCAGCGCCAGCGCTTCGTCCACGCCGTCATAAGCCATGAGCGTGCTGACCGGGCCGAAGGCCTCGATGTCGTGCACCGCGTCAACTGAAAAGGGCTTGTCGCAGGCCAGCAGGGTGGGCGCAAAAAACGCGCCGTTTTCAACGCCCTCGCCTTGCGGCGCAAAACCGTCACGCTGGCCAAACACCAGCTCGCAGCCTGCCATGAGCTGGGCCACGCGCTCGGCCACGTCAGAGCGCTGGGCGTGCGAGGCCAGCGCGCCCATGCGCACACCTTCGAGCGCCGGGTCGCCGACCACGACCTTGGTCAGTCGCGCCTTCAGGCGTTCGGCGACGGCCTGCAAGTGCTGGCGCGGCACGATGGCGCGGCGAATCGCCGTGCATTTCTGGCCGGCCTTGGCGGTCATTTCGCGCGCCACTTCCTTGACGAAGAGGTCGAACTCTTCGTCGTCGGGCGTCACGTCGGGCGCGAGGATGGCGCAGTTCAGCGAGTCGGCCTCGGCGTTGAAGGGAATCGAGTGGCGCACGATGTTCGGGTGCACGCGCAGCAGCGCGGCGGTGTCGGCCGAGCCGGTGAAGGTCACGAGGTCGCGGCCGTCCAGGCGCTCGAGCAGGTCGCCGGTGCTGCCGATCACCAGCTGCAGGCTGCCTTCGGGCAGCAGGCCGGAGCGGTGCATGAGTCGCACGGCCGCTTCGGTCAGGTAGCTGGTGGCGGTGGCCGGCTTGCCGATGCAGGGCATGCCCGCGAGAAATGCCGGCGCGAATTTTTCTAGCAGGCCCCAGACCGGGAAGTTGAAGGCGTTGATGTGGACTGCCAGCCCGCCGCGCGGCACCAAGATGTGGCTGCCGGCAAAGCCGCCTTTTTTGCCCAGTGGCATGGCCGGGCCTTCATGGACCAGGTTGCCGGACGGCAGCTCGTTGCTGCCCATGCTGGCATAGGCGGCCAGCGTGCCGGCGCCGCCCTCGATGTCGACCCAGCTGTCGGCCCGCGTGGCGCCGGTGTGCGCCGAGATGGCGTAAAGCTCTTCCTTGTGCAAGGCCAGGTACTTGGCCAGCGCCTTCAGGCGCGCTGCGCGCTCTTGAAAGTCGAGCGCGAGCAGCGCCGGCAGGCCGACGCGGCGCGCGTGGTCGACGGCTTCACCGAAGTCCAGGCCTTCGGTGTGCGTGGCGGCCACGACGCGGCCGTTGATGGCACTGCGCAGCAGTGCGCCGGGCAGTTGCCCTTGCCAGCGGCCGCCGATGAAACTTTGAAGCGTGGGGGTCATCATGTTGGAGAGTCCGAAAAAAAGTGGAATGAATCGGCTACCGCGCGGCGCCTTGGCGGTCGCGGGCGCTGACACGTGTCGGGAAATTCAGGTGACTAAAAACAGTTGGCGAAAGGTGGCGGCTACAGGCGCAAAAGAGGCACGCTGGGCAGAGGGTCGCAGGGGCAGGCCATCAGGTTCGCGGTCGCCGGCTGATCAGGCGCCAGGCAGTGGAGATGGCAGTGAATTTTTCTTGCCGATGCCCAGGTAGGTGTCGATGATGCGGCGGTCATGCAGCAGGGCTTGCGCCGGTCCGCTCAGGGCGACCGTGCCCATCTCCAGCACATAGGCGCGGTCGGCCACTTGCAAGGCGGCGCGGGCGTTTTGCTCTACCAGCAGCACCGACACGCCGAGATTGCGCAGCGAAGCGACCACTTGCAAGACCTCGCGCACGATCAGCGGCGCCAGGCCCAGCGAAGGCTCGTCGAGCATCAGCAAGCGCGGCTTGGCCATGAGGGCGCGGCCAATCGCCAGCATTTGCCGCTCGCCGCCCGAGAGCGTGAGCGCCATTTGCGAGCGGCGCTCCTGCAAGCGCGGAAAGATGGCAAAGACTTCCTGCATGCGCGCGGCCTGGTCGCGCTGACCCTTGCGCCAGCGCCAAAAGCCGCCCAGCAGCAAGTTGTCTTCGACCGACATCTCGCCGAACAGCTCGCGCTTTTCCGGCACCAGCGCGACGCCGGCGGCCACCATCATCTCCACCGTGGGCCGGACCAGCGTTCGGCCGTCCAGCGCCAGCGTGCCGCTCGAGGGCAGCAAGCCCATGGCCGCGCACAGCAGCGTGGACTTGCCGGCGCCGTTCGGCCCGATCACGGTGACGATCTCGCCTTCATCGACCGTCAGCGCCAGCTTGTGCACGGCTTGCACCGCGCCATAGGCCACGCCGAAGTCCGTCAGTTCCAGCAGCCGCGCGCTCATGCTGCGGCCTGCGTCAGCAAGGGCTCGTCAATGCCGCCGAGGTAGGCGTCAAGCACGCGCGGGTCGGCCTGCACTTGGGCCGGCGTGCCGTGGGCGATCACGGTGCCAAACTCGAGCACGGTCACGCGGTCTGCCAGGTTCATCACAAACTCCATGTCGTGTTCCACCACCAAAATGGCCAGGCCTTCGGCGCGCAGCTGCGCGAGCAACTGCGCCAGCGCCACTTTTTCAAGATGGCGCAGGCCAGCGGCCGGCTCGTCGAGCAGCAGCACGGCCGGCTGGCCGGCCAGTGCGCGCGCAATCTCGATGGCGCGTTGCTGCCCCAGCGAGAGCGATGCCGCCGGCAGGTCTGCCAAGGCGCCGAGCTGGCAGCGCTCGATCTGCCTGCGGGCTTCGTCCAGCAGCGCGGCTTCTTCGGCGCGGTCCAGCCGCAACATGCTGGCCAGCCAGCCGGACTTGCCGCGCCGGTGCGCGCCCAGCGCCACGTTGTCGAGCACGCTGCGCTGCCCGAGCAGGCGCACATGCTGGAATGTGCGCCCCAGACCGAGCGCGGCGAATTCGCGCGAGGGCCGGCCCGTCATGGCCTGTCCCATCAGTCGCACGGTGCCGGCGCTTGGGTCGTCAACGCCCGAGATCATGTTGAAGAAAGTGCTTTTGCCGGCGCCGTTGGGGCCGATCAGCGCATGCACTTCGCCGGCGCGCACGTCCATGCTCACGGCGTTGTTGGCGACCAGGCCGCCAAAGCGCTTGCTCACCTCTTCGGCTTGCAGCAGCACCTGACCGGCAGGCGGCAGCGCGCTGCGCGCCAGGCTCAGCGCCGGCACCGATGCAGCGCTGGCCCGGCCACTGGCTGCCGGCGCCGGACGCCAGCGCGCGGTCAGCCGCGCCAGCGTGGGCCACAGGCCGTCGGCGAAGCGGTGCACTACCAACAGCATCAGCAAGCCAAAGACGATCACCTCGAAATTGCCGCTGCTGCCCAGCAGCCGGGGCAGCAGGTCTTGCAGCTGCGACTTGAGCAGCGTGATCAGCGCTGCGCCCAGCACCGCGCCCCACAGGTAGCCGGCCCCGCCCACCACCGCCATGAACAGGTACTCGATGCCGATGTTCAGGTTAAAGGGCGTGGGGTTCACAAAGCGTTGCAGGTGGGCATAAAACCAGCCCGAGAGCGCCGCCATCAGCGCGGCCAGCACGAAGATCTTGACGCGCTGGCGGGCGGTGTCTACGCCCATCGATTCGGCCATCAGGCGCCCGCCCTTGAGCGCGCGCAGGGCGCGGCCGGCGCGTGAATCCAGCAGGTTGTGCAGCGCCCACAGGGCTAGCAGCAGCGTGGCCCAGATCACCGGCCCCAGCGCACGCGGCGCCGCCAGCGAGACACCCGCGACCACCAGCGGCGGCAGCCCTGAAATACCGGTGTGGCCGCCCAGCAGCTCGATATTGCCAAACAAAAAGTACAGCGACAGGCCCCAGGCAATGGTGCACAGCGGCAGGTAATGGCCTTGCAGCTTGAGCGTGATGGCGCCCAGAAACCAGGCCACGCCGGCCGCCGCCACGAGGCCGAGCAGCAGCCCCAGCCAGGGCAGCCAGGCCGCCGCGATGCTGCCGCCCAGGGCCGCGGCCAGCGCCGGCGAGGTGCAGACCCAGGCCGTGGCGTAGGCGCCCACGCCGACAAACGCCGCCTGGCCGAACGAGGTCATGCCGCCGACGCCGGTGAGCATGACCAGACCCGCCGCCACCAGCGCATACAGCCCGATGTAGCACAGCAGCGTGATGGTGAATTCGGGCAGCCAGCCCCAGGCCAGCGCCAGCGCCAGCACGGCGCCCAGAGTCCAGTTGCGCGTGCTCATTCTTCGTCTTCCACATGATGGCTGTTCATCGAGCGCCACCACAGCACCGGGATGATCAGCGTAAAGACCAGCACTTCCTTGAAGGCACTGGCCCAGAAGGAAGAAAACGATTCGAGCTGGCCCACCAGCAAGGCGCCGGCCAGCGCCAGCGGATAGCTCGCCAGACCGCCGACGATGGCGGCGACAAAGCCCTTCAGGCCAATCAGAAAGCCGGTGTCGTAATAGACCGTGGTGAGCGGCCCGATCAACAGGCCCGAGACCGCGCCGATCAGCCCGGCCAGCGCAAAGCTGAGGTCGCCGGAAAGCCCGGTCGGAATGCCCATCAGGCGCGCACCCACCCGGTTGATGGCCGTGGCGCGCAGCGCCTTGCCGACCATGGAGCGGCCAAAGAAATAAAACATGGCCAGCACCAGCACCAGCGTGACGCCCACCACGACCAGCGACTGGCCGTTGATTTGCACGCCGCCGAGGTTCAGGCGCAGATCCGAAAATGCTGGCGTGCGCGAGCCTTCAGCGCCAAAAAACAGCAGGCCCAGCCCAACCAGCACGCCGTGCAGGGCCACCGAAACGATCAGCAGCATCAGCACCGAGGCATCGGCCAGCGGGCGGTAGGCCAGCCGGTACAGCAGTGGCCCGAGCGGCGCCACCAGCAGCAAGGTGGTCAGCGCCTGCAAGAGCATGGAGGCGGGCCGCAGCCAGACCAGCGCCGCGGCCAGCAGCGGAAAGCCGACGGTCCAGACCAGCGTCGAAGTCCATTCGACTGCTGCACCGCGGGTGTGGCGCCAGGCTTCGACGGCCAGCGTCAGCGCGGCCAGCGCCAGCAAAAGCCACAGCGTGCGCGGCACGCCGCCGCCATGCAGCACGGCCATGGACAGCGCCGCAAAGGCGACCAATTCGCCGTGCGGAATGAAGATGACGCGGGTCACGGAAAAGACCAGCACCAGCGCCAGCGCCATCAGTCCGTAGACCGCGCCGTTGACGATGCCGTCTTGCGCGAGCAGCAGGGCAATCTGAAGATCCATGGGGCAACCAGTTCAGGGCCCGCGCGGGGCCAGAGGAGGAGTCGGGAGCGCCGGGGCGTGGCCGCTGGCGTTCGGCAGGTCGTTGGCGGTCAGGGCCTGGGCGCTCTGTTGGCGCCAGCGCCGGCCATTGCCAGCGCTGGCGTCTGCATCACGCCGGCAGCCTCAAGAGACGCTCGGGAAAGGCCTCTGGAAAGGCTCAGGGCGTGTATTTCCAGGTGCCGTTCTCGATCTTGACCATCACGCGGGCGTTCTGGTCCAGACCAAGGTGGTCTGTTTTAGACATGCTGAAAATGCCGTGAGCGCCAGGCATGCCCTTGACCTGCTCAAGCGCTTCGCGCAAGGCGGCGCGGAATTCGGCGGTGCCGGGCTGGGCTTTCTTCAGGGCGACAGGAATGGCCGCCGTCATCAGCAAGCCAGCGTCCCAGGCATGGGCGCCAAAGGTAGACACCGAGCCTTTGCCGTGAGCTGCTTCGTAGCTGGCGATGTAGGCCAGTGCGGCCTTTTTCACCGGGTGGTTGGCGGGCAACTGGTCGGCCACCAGCACCGGGCCGGCCGGCAGCAGCGTGCCTTCCACGTCCTTGCCGCCCACGCGCAGGAAGTCGGCATTGGCAACGCCATGGGTCTGGTACATCTTGCCGGTGTAGCCACGCTCCTTGAGCGACTTTTGCGGCAGCGCGGCGGGTGTGCCGGAGCCGGCCACCAGCACAGCGTCAGGCTTGGCCGCCATCAGCTTGAGGGTCTGGCCGGTCACCGAGGTGTCGGTGCGCGTGTAGCGCTCGTTGCCCACCAGTTGCAGGTTCTTGGCCGCGGCCGCCTTGCTGAATTCCTGGAACCAGCCTTCGCCGTAAGCGTCGGAAAAGCCGATGAAGGCCACGGTCTTGACGCCATTGGCGGCCATGTGCTCGACGATGGCGTTGGACATCATGATGTCGTTTTGCGGGGTCTTGAAGACCCAGGCTTTCTTGTCATCCATGGGCTCGACGATGCGGGCCGAGGCGGCCATCGAGATCATCGGCGTCTTGGCTTCGGCGACCACGTCGATCATGGCCAGCGAGTTGGGGGTGATGGTCGAGCCGAGGATGATGTCGACCTTGTTTTCGGTGATCAGCTTGCGGGTGTTGCTGACGGCCGCGGTAGTGTCCGAGGCGTCGTCGAGCACGATGTAGTTGATCTTTTGCCCGCCGATGGTCTTGGGCATCAGCGCGATGGTGTTTTTCTCGGGAATGCCGAGCGAAGCTGCCGGGCCGGTGGCCGAGACGGTGACGCCGACATTGATGTCGGCGACAGCCCAGGTGCTGACCAGAAGGGCGGCCGCGAGGGCCAGGGGTTTGAGTAGTTTCATGCTTGTCTCCAGTTGTCGTTAAGGTAGGGAAAGGGAAAGGGAAATTAAATCGGCGCCAGGGCAGCGGCGCCAGAGGGCTTGTCCGGGGGCTGCACGGCGCGCAGGCCGCCCAGGAACAGATCGGCGACGATGGGCGCCATGGCGTCGTAGCCGAGTTCGCCGTCGGCCTTCATCCATGTGAACATCCAGTTGATCATGCCGAACAGCAGCATGGTCAGCGGCGTGGCCAGCAGCGCTTGCCTCAGCTCCGGATGCATCATGCCGACGGCGCGCGCGAAGCCAGCCACCACCTCGCGCTCCTTGCCGATCACGCGCTCGCGGTCTTCGGCCTCCAGGAACTTGACGTCTTCGGTGAGCACGCGGTGCGCGTCTTGCGCGTCGGCGTACTCGATCAGGATGCGGCGTATCAGCTCGCGCATTTGTTGCTCCGGCGGCAGGTCCTGCGCAGCGACTTCGCTGACCAGGGCTTGCAGGCGCGAGACATGGCTGTCGGCAATGCTCACCAGCAGGCTGTATTTGTCGCGGTAGTAGTGGTAGAGCGTGGCCTTGGACAGGCCGCAGGCTTCGGCGACCTGGTTCATCGACGTGGCCGGGTAGCCGCGCCTGGCGAACAGGTGCGCCGCGTGCGCAAGAATCATCTCGCGCTGGTCCTCATAGCCGGCCGATCGGGTGCGCGCCATCAGGTGTCCTTGGGAAACTCGAGCTGCATGAGGCTTCAGCGCTCGTCAAAGGACAGCACGACGCGCTCGGTCAGCGGGTGAGCCTGGCAGGTCAGCACGTAGCCGGCGGCCACTTCGGCCTTGTCGAGTGCGAAATTGCGCTCCATGCGCACCTCACCTTCCATGACCTTGGCGCGGCAGGTGCCGCACACGCCCGAGGTACACGAGTACGGCACTTCGAGGCCGGCGGCCGAGGCGCAGTCAAGGATGCTGGGCTGGTCCTTGCGGAACTCGATCTCGCGCTGCATGCCGTCCCGGATGATGACGACGCGCGCGATCTCGGCGTCGCCTGGCCGGGCTTCGTGGATCACCGCGTCCACCTGGGCTGCCGCCGCATGGGCCGGCTGCGCCACGCCAAAGCGCTCGATATGGATACGGTCTTCGGGCACGCCGGCCGCGAGCAAGGCGGCTTCGGCTTCGTCGTTCATCTGGAAGGGCCCGCAGATGTAGACATGGTCAATGCTGGCGGCGGGCACCAGCGTGCTCAGGAAGTCGCCGATTTTTTCGCGGTTCATCATGCCGCTGTTGATCGCCGCGTCGGTGTGCTCGTCGGAGAACACATGGTGCAAGACCAGGCGCGACATGTAGCGGTTTTTCAGGTCTTCGAGTTCTTCCTTGAACATGGTCGAGCGCAGCTGGCGGTTGCCGTAGATCAGCGTGAACATGCTCAGCGGCTCGCGCGCCAGCGCCGTCTTCATGATCGACAGCACGGGCGTGATGCCGCTGCCGCCGGCAATGCCCACATGGTGGCGCTGGGCGGTGGGCTCCAGCGGCACAAAAAACCGGCCTTGCGGCGCCATCACTTGCAGGCTGTCGCCGGGGCGCAGGCTGGCGTTGATCCAGTTCGAAAAAATACCACCCCGCACCTTGCGCACGCCCACCCGCAGTTCGCCGTCATCGACGCCGGCGCAGATCGAGTAGGAGCGGCGCAGGTCCTGGCCGTCGATGTCGGTGCGCAGCGTCAGGTACTGGCCTTGGGTAAAGCCGAAGGTCTGGCGCAGTTCAGGCGGCACGTCAAAGCAGACGACCACGGCTTCGGCAGTGTCGGGCTGGACCGAGCGCACGGTCAGGGGATGAAACAGGGTGCTCATGAAAATCTCTGGAGAAGGTCGGGATGCTTTGAAGGGCGGGCTGACCTGCGTCAGATCGGTTTGAAGTATTCGAAAGGCTCCAGACAGGCCAGGCAGCGGTACAAGGCTTTGCAGGCGGTTGAGCCGAACTCCGAGACGCGGGTGGTGTCGTGGCTGCCGCAGCGCGGGCATTCGAGCGCTGGCCCGGCCAGGGCCGAGCGCCGCACAAAGCGCACGGGCGCGGTGTCGCTGGTGGCCAGGTGCGGTGGCGCAATGCCGTAGGCGTGCAGCTTGCGCCGGCCTTCGGCGCTGATCCAGTCGCTGCTCCAGGCCGGGGCGCGCCGCATGCGCATGCGCGCCGGGCCCAGCCCCGCGGCTTGCAGGGCCTCGAGCACGTTGCGCTCAATCAGCTCGGTGGCCGGACAACCAGAATAAGTGGGCGTGAGAACGACTTCGAGCACGCCGTCTTGCGCCCAGGCGACGTCGCGCACCAGGCCAAGGTCGACCACTGACAGCGCCGGCACTTCCGGGTCGAGCACGCTGGCGAGCACGTCCCAGGCTTGCGCGCTGCGCGGGTCAGTGACGCTGGCGGTGGCGGTGGCCTCTGGAAGTGTCACCAGACGCCTCCGGGATAGGCGCGTTGCAGGTATTGCATTTCCGTGAGCATGTGGCCCATGTGTTCGCTGTGCAGGCCGCGTTTGCCGGTGCTGCGAAAAGCGCCGTCTGCCGGCACGCTCAAGCTGGCTTCGGACAGCAGGGCGCGCATCTCTTCGAGCCAAGGCGCTTGCAGTTCGGACCAGCGTGGCCCCAGGCCCATGGCGGCCGCTTGCTCGTCGACGCTGTCGGCCTCAAACAGCTCGGGCGTGTAGCGCCACAAGGTGGCCAGCGCGCTTTCCATGCGCTGGCGCGATTCATCGGTGCCGTCGCCGAGCCGGACCACCCAGTCGCCGGCATGCTGTTGGTGGTAGCGCGCTTCCTTGACGGCCTTGCCGGCAATCGCGGCGAGTTCGGCGTCGCTGGAATCGGCCAGGCGTTGCCAGACGAGTTTGAGGAAGGTCGCGATCATGACGTTGCGCAGCACCGTGAAGGCGAAGTCGCCACGCGGCAGTTCGACCATGGTCACGTTGAGGTAGTCGCGCTCTTCGCGCAGGAAAGCCAGCTGGTCTTCGTCCAGCGGAACCGCACTGCGCTGGCCGACTTGCGTGAGCAGGGCGCGGGCCTGGCCGATCAGGTCGAGCGAGGTGTTGGTCAGCGCGATGTCTTCTTCCAGAATCGGCGCGTGCCCGCACCATTCGGCCAGGCGCTGGCCCAGGATCAGGCAGGTGTCGGCCAGGCGCAGCAGGTATTGCGCGCTGGCGTCGCGGCTGGGTTGAACAGAGGTTTGCATCAGGGCTCTCACATGTGGTTCAGGGCATCGGGCAGCACGTAGAAGGTCGGATGCCGGTACACCTTGTCTTCCATCGGGTCGAAATACATGGCTTTGTCACCGGGGTCGCTGGCGACGATTTGCGCTGACGGCACGACCCAGATGCTGATGCCTTCCTGGCGTCGGGCGTAAACGTCACGCGCCAGCTGGATCGCCATCTTCGGATCAGCGGCATGCAGGCTGCCGCAGTGCTTGTGGTCCAGGCCGGCTTTGCTGCGCACAAAGACTTCCCACAGCGGCCATTCGGTTGGATTTGTCATCTCGGTAGCTTTCAAAAAAAGGGGCTGCGGGCTCAGGCGGCTTGCTTGAGCGGCTCGGATTTGCGGGCATGCGCCAGCGCGGCTTCACGCACCCAGGCGCCGTCGTTCCAGGCCTTCACGCGCGCGCCCAGTCGCTCGCGGTTGCAAGGGCCGTCGCCGCCGACCACGCGCCAGAACTCGGACCAGTCGATGGTGCCGAAGTCGTAATGCTGGCGCTCTTCATTCCACTTCAGGTCGGGGTCGGGCAAGGTCACGCCCAGCAGCTTGGCCTGCTCGACGGTGGCATCAATGAACTTCTGGCGCAGCTCGTCGTTGCTCACGCGCTTGATGCCCCAGCGCATCGACTGCGCCGAGTTCGGCGAGGCGTCGTCGGGCGGGCCGAACATCATGATCGAAGGCCACCACCAGCGGTTGACGGTTTCCTGCACCATGGCGCGCTGCGCGTCTGTGCCGTTTTGCATCATGGTCAACAGCGCCTCGAAGCCCTGGCGCTGGTGAAAGCTTTCTTCGCGGCAAATGCGGATCATGGCGCGCGCATAGGGGGCGTAAGAGCAGCGGCAGATCGGCACCTGGTTCATGATGGCAGCGCCGTCCACCAGCCAGCCGATGGTGCCCATGTCGGCCCAGGTCAGGGTCGGGTAATTGAAGATCGAGCTGTATTTGGCCTTGCCCGTGTGCAGCGCGTCCAGCATCTGGTCGCGTGAGGTGCCCAGTGTCTCGGCCGCCGAATAAAGGTACAGGCCATGACCAGCTTCGTCCTGAATCTTGGCCAGCAAAATCAGCTTGCGCTTGAGCGTGGGCGCGCGCGTGACCCAGTTGCCTTCGGGCAGCATGCCGACGATTTCCGAGTGCGCATGCTGGCTGATCTGGCGCAGCAAGGTCTTGCGGTAATGCTCGGGCATCCAGTCCTTGGCTTCAATGAATTCGCCGTCGTCGATGCGCGCGTCAAAACGCTGCTCGAGCAGCATGTCTTCGGCCGAACGCAGCGCCTTCTTGCCGTCCTTGCCGCCGTTCCCGTCCTTCGGGTCCTGGGGCTCCTGGCCCATGGTGTCCATTGCTTGTGTGTACATGGTGTGCTTCTTTAAAAGGGATCAGTGCAAAAAAATTCAGGCACTCGCGCGGGGCCGCGAGTCGAGCACGCGTCGGGCCTTGCCGGTCAGCGTGCGTTCGATGCTGTCCGGATGCAACACCTTCACGCGGGTGGAAATGCCCACCAAAGTCTTGATGCGGTGCTCGCCCCAGGCGGCGATCTCGCGCAGGCCGGCTTCGTCGGTGGCCGCGGCGTGCGGCTGCACCTCGCAGCGCACCTCGACCTGGTCGAGCGCGCCGTCACGGCTGACCAGAATCTGGTATTGCCCCGACAAGCCCTGGTGCGCCAGCACGATCTCTTCGATCTGCGTGGGGAACACATTCACACCGCGGATGATCAGCATGTCGTCGCTGCGCCCGACGATCTTGCCCATGCGGCGAAACGCGCGCGAGGTGGGCGGCAGCAGCCGCGTGAGGTCGCGCGTGCGGTAGCGGATGATGGGCAGCGCTTCCTTGGTCAGCGAGGTGAACACCAGCTCGCCCTCTTCGCCGTCGGCCAGCACTTCGCCGGTGTCGGGGTTGATGATCTCGGGGTAGAAGTGGTCTTCCCAGATCACCGGACCGTCTTTGGATTCGATGCATTCGCTGGCCACGCCCGGCCCCATCACTTCAGACAGGCCATAAATGTCGACCGCGTCGAGTCCGGCCTTGGTCTCGATGTCGCGGCGCATGGCCTCGGTCCAGGGTTCGGCGCCAAAGATGCCGACCTTGATCGACGAGGCGGCGGCGTCC
>CAJAOB010000450.1 GCA_903941205.1 uncultured Burkholderiales bacterium
CCGTCATCGACGTACTCGAAACGGTTGACTTTCATGCCGAGGAATTGCGGGTCGAAGACTTCGTTTTTCCGGGCTACAACGGCGTGATGTGCGTCGAGGCCGGCGGCCCGCCGGCCGGCACGGGCTGCGGCGGCTACGTGGTCGGGCAAACGGTCAAGCTGCTCAAGGAGCATCACCTGCTCGAAGACACCGACGTGGTGATTTTTGACGTGCTCGGCGACGTGGTTTGCGGCGGTTTTGCTGCACCGCTGCAACACGCTGACCGCGCACTGATCGTCACGGCCAACGACTTTGACTCGATCTTTGCCATGAACCGCATCGTGCAGGCCATCGGCGCCAAGGCCAAAAACTACAACGTGCGCCTGGGCGGTGTGATCGCCAACCGCAGCGCGGCCACCGACCAGATCGACAAGTACAACCAGCAGATTGGACTGAAGCTTGCGGCGCACTTTCCTGACCTGGACGTGATTCGCCGCAGCCGCCTGAAGAAATCCACGCTCTTCGAGATGGAAGACTCGCCCGAACTGGACGCCGTGAAAAAGGAATACATGCGTCTGGCCGCGTCTCTGTGGCTTGGCACCGAGCCACTGAGTGCCGTTCCCATGAAAGACCGTGACATCTTTGACTTGCTGGGATTTGACTGATGAACCACGCCGGCTATCTCGAGAGACGCGAGCAGATCGAGACCTACTTTGACCGCACCGCGGCCAAAGCCTGGGAGCGCCTGACCTCGAACGCGCCGCTGGGCCGCATCCGGGCCAGCGTGCGCGCCGGTCGCGACCAAATGCGCGCCACACTGCTGGAGTGGCTACCCCAGGACATGCGGGGCCTGCGCCTGCTGGACGCCGGCTGCGGCACCGGCGCGCTGGCGGTCGAGGCCATGTTGCGCGGCGCCCAGGTGGTGGCGATTGACCTCTCGCCAACCTTGGTGCAACTGGCCGCAGACCGCCATGCCAGCCAGCCAGCACCCAACCCGATGGGCGGCTCGATCGACTTTCGTTCCGGCGACATGCTGGACGCAGGCCTCGGCCACTTTGACCATGTGGTGGCGATGGACTCCCTGATTCACTACGACACGCCCGACATCGTGCAGGCCGTCGAGCGCCTGGCCGAGCGCACCAGTGCGTCGCTGCTCTTTACTTTCGCACCGCGCACCCCTTTGCTGGCGGCCATGCACAGCGTCGGGCGGCTGTTTCCGCGCAGTGA
The DNA here is from genome assembly GCA_903941205.1 of uncultured Burkholderiales bacterium. GTDB lineage: Bacteria > Pseudomonadota > Gammaproteobacteria > Burkholderiales > Burkholderiaceae_C > Polaromonas. The sequence continues at coordinate 1,207 of CAJAOB010000450.1, forward strand.
CCGTTCTCCGGCGCTGACACCGGCCGCCGAGCCCGTGTTGCGGGCAGGTCTGCGGGGCGCCATAGGCGCCAGTGGCTGGAACGAAGGCCGCAGCGAGCGTGTGGCCAGCGGCTTTTACACCTCACAGGCCTGGGAGTGGGAGCGTTGATTCGTCGCCTGTTCAAGCCGCCCGTGTGGATGAACGGGCTGGCGCTTCGCTACCTGCCCTTCGCCGATGCGGCGTCGCTGGAGTTGCCGCTCGGGCGTTTGCTGCGCCTGGCGCTGTTTCAGGCGTCTATCGGCATGACCATGGCCTTGCTGGTCGGCACCTTGAACCGCGTGATGATCGTGGAATTGGGCGTGCCGGCCTGGTGGGTAGCGCTGTCGGTGGGCCTGCCGCTGGTGTTTGCGCCGCTGCGCGCTTTCATTGGCTACCGCAGCGACACCCATCCTTCGGTGCTCGGACTCAAACGCCTGCCCTATTTGTGGATGGGCAGCTTGCTGATGTTTGGCGGCCTGGCCATCATGCCTTTTGCGCTGTTGCTTTTGTCAGACCCGCCCGCAGGCCTGGTCTGGCCGGCGCGCATCGGTGCGGCGCTGGCATTCCTGCTCGTGGGCGCCGGCATGCAGATCACGCAGACGGCCGGGCTGGCGTTGGCCAGCGATGTGGCACCTGCCGACAAACGCCCGCGCGTGGTCGCCTTGCTTTACGCCATGCTGCTGCTGGGCATGGTCGTGGGCAGCAGTTTGCTGGGCTGGCTGCTGACCGATTTCAGCCCGCTGCGGCTGGTTCAGGTGGTGCAGGGCTCGGCGGTGTTGGTGGTTGTGTTGAACCTCACCTCCCTGTGGAAGCAGGAGGCCCGCCAGGCGCGCCGTGGCGCGCGCGAGCCGGATGGTTTTTCGCGCAACTGGAAACGCCTGATGGCTTTGCCGAAAATGCGCCGGTTTTTGTGGACAGTGGGTCTGGGTACTGCCGCTTTCAGCATGCAGGACATCGTGCTTGAACCGTTTGGTGGCGAAGTGCTGGGGCTGGGTGTCGGTCTGACCAGCTCGCTCACGGCCTTGAGCGCCGGCGGTGCACTGCTGGCTTTCGGCTTGTCGGCCCGGCTCAATACCCGCGGCATGGACTCGGCCCGCATTGCGGCTCTGGGGGCCCTGCTGGGATTGCCGGCTTTCGCCCTGGTCATTTTTTCGGCGCCGCTCGACTCGGCCGGCATGTTCCGCTGTGGCGCAGGGCTGATTGGTTTTGCCGGCGGGCTGTTTTCTGTCGGCATGTTGCTGACCGCCATGGATTTGCCTGAGCGCGAGTTGACCGGCATGGTGCTGGGGGCCTGGGGCGCGGTGCAAGCCACCGCCGCCGGTGGCGCCATGGCATTGGGCGGCGTGCTGCGCGACCTGGTCGGCGGGCTGGCCACCAGCGGCTGGCTGGGCGAACCCCTTAATTCAACGGCCACGGGCTATAGCGTGGTCTTTCACCTTGAAATTTACTTGCTGTTTGTGGTGCTGATTGCGTTGGGCCCGCTGGTGCGCCGCCGTCCATCGCCCAAACAGACCGCTCACCCGATGGGCCTGGCCGAGTTGCCAGGCTGACCTGAATGCCCCTAAGAAGATTGATCAGTTTGCATTGAAGGAGAACCACCATGGAAACAGGCGCTATCACCCAGTACGTTGACCTTGCACAACTCGTGCTTTATGCCTTCTGGGCATTTTTTGCCGGGCTGATTTACTACCTCCTGCGCGAGAACCACCGCGAGGGCTATCCGCTGGATTCTGGCCGGGAGAACGGTCCGCGCATGGAAGGCTGGCCGCCGGTACCCGAGCCCAAGACCTACAAGCTGGCCGACGGCCGCGAGTTTCTCAGCCCTGATGCGCGGCGGGATGACGGTAACTTCAACGGCCAGGCGAGCCATGGCTGGAACGGTGCACCGCTCGAGCCGGTCGGCAACCCCCTGCTGGCAGGCGTTGGCCCCGGCTCCTGGACGCAGCGCGCTGACGAGCCCGACCGCCTGCACGAGGGCGGCGTGAAGATTGTGCCGCTGCGCATCGCAGCAGACCACGGCGTTGCCTCGCAAGACACCGATCCGCGTGGCCTGCCGGTGCTGGGCGCCGATGGCGAGCGCGCCGGCACCGTGGCCGACTTGTGGATAGACCGCGCCGAGATCATGTTTCGCTACCTCGAAGTCAGTTTGCCGAACGGCCGCTCGGTGCTGCTGCCATTCAACTTCGCTTATGTCAGCCGCGACGCGGTGCGCGTCAAGGCCATTTTGGCCTCGCAGTTTGCACAGGTTCCGGCCTTGCGCCAGCCCACGCAGGTGACCTTGCTGGAAGAAGAAAAAATCATGGCCTATTACGGTGCCGGCTCGCTCTACGCCACGCCTGATCGGCAGGAGCCGCTGTTTTGAACGCACAACACGAGCACGAGTTCGAGGCCGCACCCGGCCTGCCCGAGCGCTTGCCGGCCGGCGAAGTCATTCTCTGGCAGGGCGCGCCCGACTGGCGTGTGCTGGCTGTCCAGGCGCTGCATGTGCGCAAGCTGTTTTTTTACTTTGCCGCCATGCTGGCCTTGCAGGCGCTGTATCTGGCTGGCGAGTCGGGGGCCGCAATGGCTCGGCCGCTGCTGACCAGTGCGTGCATGGCCCTTTTGGCGCTGGCGATGCTGGCCACCACCGCCTGGTTTGCTGCCCGCACCACGCTCTACACCCTGACCAACAAGCGCGTGGTCATGCGCATTGGCATTGTTCTCACGCTGACCTTCAACCTGCCTTTGCGGCAGATTGCCGGCGCAGCTCTGCGCCCGCAAGCCGGTGGCTTTGGTGATATCGCTCTGGCACTCAAGGGTCCGGATCGCATCGCCTGGCTCAACCTCTGGCCGCATGCGCGGCCTTGGGCACTGAAGAACCCGCAGCCCAGCCTGCGCTGCCTGGCCGATGCCGAGCAGGTCGGTGAGCGTATCCAGCAAGCATGGCAAGCCGCCAATCCTGGCGTGCTGGCCGCTGTGGGTCCTGTAGAGCCGTCTGTGAACCCGGCGCGCTACGAGCCCGACGGTGGCGCCCGGACTGCCGCTGTCTGATTGCACAGCCCTCTATCGCCATGACCTCTTTCAAGGCTGCTTCCCCCCTGGCTTCGACCAGACCCTGGCCCGCCTGGCTCCTGGGCCTGCTGCTGCTTGGCGTGTTGCTGGCAGTGGTCTGGACGCGCCTGAGCGGCGTCCAGATTTCCGAACCGACGGCCGCCGTGCAATGGCAGCGGCAGCTGAATTTTGAAGACCGACCGAATGGCGACATTGCCGTGCTGGACGCCGCCAGCCGGCAGGAAATTGCCCGCTTTCAGGGCGAGCAAGGCTTTGTTCGCGGCACCCTTCGGGCGCTGGCCCGTGAGCGCAAGCGCCGTGATCTCGGCGCCGAACTGCCGTTTGAACTTACCGGCCATGTTGATGGACGCCTGACCCTGCGCGACGCCGCAACAGGTGCGCACATCAGCCTCGAATCTTTCGGTCCTACCAACGCCGGCGTGTTCGCGCGCCTGCAAGGCGCCAAGCCTGTCGCCGCCACACTTTCAGGAGCCAAGTCATGAGCAACCCCCAGGCCGCAATAGCGCCAGAACTCGATCATGTCGCCCTGCTCATGGACCGCGTCGAAAGCTCGGCCGATGCCAACGCCAAGGCGCTGAGCAGCACCGTTTTGTCGCCGCGCTTTTACACCACGGATTTCGCCGCCATGGACCGGCTCGACATCTCTCCGGTGCGAGCCGAGTGGGATGCCATGATGAAAGAGTACGAGGGCGACAACAACCACGATCACTTCCAGCGTGACGCCGCCTTTGCCGAAGAAGTGCGCACCCTCATGCCCCAACTTTCGCCTGAAATGCGGCAGGAGTTCCTGGACTTTCTCATCAGCTCGCTGACCTCTGAGTTCTCCGGCTGCATTCTCTACAACGAGATCCGCAAGAACATCAGCAACCCGGACATCAAGGCCCTGATGACCTACATGGCACGCGACGAATCGCGCCACGCCGGTTTCATCAACCAGTCGCTCAAGGACTTTGACCTTGGCATTGACCTGGGCAGCTTGAAGCGCACCAAGGCCTACACCTACTTCAAGCCCAAGTACATTTTTTACGCGACCTACCTGTCTGAAAAGATTGGTTATGCGCGCTACATCACCATTTTTCGCCAGCTCGAACGCCATCCGGACAAGCGCTTTCATCCGATCTTTCGCTGGTTTGAGCGCTGGTGCAATGACGAGTTCCGCCACGGCGAGTCCTTCGCGCTGATCATGCGGGCCCAACCGCAGTTGCTGCGCGGGGTCAACAAGCTGTGGATCCGCTTTTTCATTCTGGCGGTCTACGCCACCATGTACGTGCGCGATCACAGTCGGCCCATGCTGCATGAGGCCATGGGCCTGCATTCGACCGAGTACGACTACACGGTCTTTCGCATCACCTCCGAGATCTGCCGTCAGGTCTTTCCGGTCGAGGTGGATATTGACCATCCGGTGTTCCGGGCCTCGATGGACCGGCTGCTGGCCTTGTCGCTGGCGCATGCCAAGGCCAAGGCGCGTGGCGGCATCGTCGGCAGGTTGCAGGCTGCAGGCTATGCGCTTCAGGCAACGATGACGTTTGGCCGCTTGTTCCTGCTGCCGGTCAAGACCAACACCTTGCCGGAGCAGATTCGGTTTGAGCCAGCGTGGTGAGCGCGCGGTGACCCAACTGCCCGCTATCTGCCTGAAAGCCTTGAGCCCTGAGCGCCCTTGATGCCTGAATTTGCTTCATCGGTGGCAGCGGCTGTGCTTTTTGCGCTGCTGTGCTGGTGGCTTGGCACGGGGCTGATCTTGTGGCTGGTGCGCTTGCCAAAGGCCAGCTTTCGCCTGAGTCTGGCCGCCTTCACGGTGCTGCTCGGCGTGGGCGTGTGGGGCAGCTACCTGAGCATGCAGACCCCGGGTGTTGCCGAGGCTTATCTGGGCTTTGCCAGTGTCATTCTCATGTGGAGTTGGCATGAACTGGCTTTCTTGACAGCCTGGCTGACTGGTCCGCGCAAAGTGCCGCTCGCGCCGGGCGCGCGGGGTGTTCAGCGTTTTTCGCAGTCGGTGCAGGTGGTGATTCATCACGAACTGGCCTTGCTGCTGAATTTTGTGCTGCTGGTCTGGCTGCAATGGGGGCAGCCCAACCACGTGGCCTTGTGCACCTTTGCTCTGCTCTGGTGCATGCGTTTTACCGCCAAGATGAACCTCTTTTTTGGCGTGCCGCAGGTCGGTGAGCAATACCTGCCGCGGCATCTGGTTTACCTGGGCAGCTATTTCCGGCGCGGCCCTGTCAGTGCCTTTTTTTATGTTTCCGTGGGCCTGGCCTGCGGCACCTGGCTCTGGCTGATCTGGGAAGTGCAGACCGGTCTGGTGGCGGTCAGCACTGGCTGGGTTTTGCTGGCGGCTTTGCTGGGACTGGCCATCGTTGAGCATGTGCTCATGGCTTTTCCGGTGCCACTGCAAAAGCTCTGGGGCTGGGCCATGTCGCGCCAACCGGAAGTTGGCCCGGCGGGCGAGCGGCCTGAGCAAAACGGTCCCCAATTTTTTGTTTCTTCCACCGCATTGCCTGCCTTGCCCGCCTTGACGGCGCTGCCGGGACTGCCTGCGCACCCCAGCAGACCTAAACCGGACCAGGCATGAACGCATTCACCACCCATGAGCAAAGGCTGCTGACGCAGCAACATGCCGGCAAACCGCACGCCGTGGTCATCGGCAGCGGTTTCGGCGGTCTGGCCACCGCTGTTCGCCTGTCGGCGCGCGGCTGGCGCGTCACGGTACTGGAAAAGCTGGACGCCCCCGGCGGGCGGGCCTACGTGCACCGCCAGGGCGGCCACACCTTTGACGCGGGCCCGACCATCATCACGGTGCCGTCATTGTTTGAAGAGTTGTGGGCCCTGGCCGGCCGGCGCCTGGCTGACGACATCACCCTGAAAAAGCTGGACCCGTTCTACCGCATTCGCTTTGCCGACGGAGACCATTTTGATTACAGCGGCGACCCCGACCGCATGCGCGCCGAGGTTCGCCGGGTCTGCGCGTCTGACGCTGCCGGCTACGAGCGCTTCATGAAAGAGGCGGATCACTGCTACAAGCTGGGCTTCGTTGCGCTGGGCGCCAAAGCCTTTGACACCGTCGGTGACTTGCTGCGTGCGGCCCCCGCCATTTTGCGCATGCGCGGCTGGCGCAGCCTCTACACCATGGTCGCCTCTCACCTCAAGCATCCCAAGCTGCGCATCGCCATGAGCCTGCAAAGCCTGCTGATTGGTGGCAATCCGTTTTCGGTCACCTGCGTTTACAGCCTGATCAACTCTCTCGAACGGCTTTGGGGCGTGCACTGGGCCGTGGGCGGCACGGGCGCGCTGGTCCAGGGGCTGCTTGGCTTGCTCCAGGGCCTGGGCGGCACGCTGCGCTGCAACGCTGAAGTCAGTCGTATCGAGGTCCAGGGCGGCCGCGCCACCGGTGTCACGCTGGCCAGCGGCGAGCACATTGCCGCTGACATCGTGATCTCCAACGCCGACACCGCCTGGACTTACCGCAACCTGATCGCGCCGGAACACCGCCGCCACTGGACCGACAAGCGCATTGAAAAGGGCCGTTACTCGATGAGCTTGTTTGTCTGGTACTTCGGCACCAACAAGCAGTACACCGATGTGCCGCACCACATGATGGTGCTGGGCCCGCGCTACAAAGGCTTGCTGCAAGACATCTTTAAAAAACACAAGCTGGCCAGCGACTTCAGCCTCTATTTGCATCGCCCCAGCGCTACCGACCCCGGCATGGCGCCTGAGGGCTGTGACACCTTTTACGTGCTGGCGCCAGTGCCGCACCTGGACAGCGGCACCGACTGGGCCAGCCAGGCCGAGCCTTATCGGCGCGCCGTGTCCGAGGCTTTAAGCAGCACCGTGCTGCCAGGGTTGGAGCAGCACCTGACCACGTCTTTCGTGACCACGCCCCAGGACTTTCATGACCGGCTGCTGTCCTTCAAGGGCGCGGCTTTCGGGCTTGAGCCCCTGCTGCTGCAAAGCGCCTGGTTTCGCCCGCACAACCGCAGCGAAGATGTTCAGGGGCTTTACATGGTGGGTGCCAGCACGCACCCCGGGGCTGGCGTGCCGGGGGTGCTCATGTCGGCCAAGGCGCTTGACTCGGTGGTGCCCGACGCCGACGCCTTCCTCGCCTCCCTCTCGGCCCGGGCAGCGGCCCATTCAAACAAGCAGCCATGATGGAGCACGCGATGCACTTTGCCGATTCGGCCGCTCCGGGTCACGACATGCTGATGTCCGAACGCCAGCAGCGCGATCTGAACGCCTGTGTCGACCTGATGCGCGGCGGTTCCAAGACTTTTTTTGCCGCCAGCCGCCTGTTGCCGGCGCGCATGCGAACCGCCAGCATTGCGCTCTACGCCTTTTGCCGCGTGGCCGATGACCTGGTGGACAACTGCGCGGCGGAAGGGCGCTCGGTGCAGCAAAGCCTGAGTCAGCTGCGCGCCCGCCTCGATGCGATTTATGCCGGCCAGCCGGTAGCCCTGGTGGAAGACCGGGCGCTGGCCGCCGTGGTGCAGCAGTACCAATTGCCAAGGGCCTTGCTGGACGCTCTGATTGAAGGCTTCACCTGGGACGCGGGCGCCCGCAGCTATGAAACGCTGGAAGACGTGCATGCCTACGGCGCCCGTGTGGCCGGCAGTGTAGGGGCCA
>CAJAOB010000451.1 GCA_903941205.1 uncultured Burkholderiales bacterium
TCGCAGGCAAAGCGTGCGCGCCCGTAAAGAGGTACTTCGTAGCGCGGAAAGAGGGGCGAGGCGTCAAGGTCGTGCTGAATGAAGTCCTGCGCCACCACCACATCGCCAACCCTCACGCCGGGTGCCAGACCGCCGGCCACCCCCGTGAAGACAATCCGGCTGACGCCCAGGTGCCCGATCAGGACTGATGCCGTCAGGCTGGCAGAGACTTTGCCGATACGCGACAGGGCCAGCACAACCGGCCGGCCTTGCAGCCGGCCCAGCCAGAAGTCACGCGAGGCCACAGTGTGCCGCCGGGCGTCTTCAAGCTGCGCCAGCAAGCCGGCCTGTTCTTCGGGCAGCGCGCTCAGAATGGCGGTGCTGCCGGCCGGGCTCATTTTTTGTCGCGCAATTCCCGACGCAGGATTTTGCCGACCGGGGTTTTGGGCAGTTCCGTGCGGAACTCAATCACTTTGGGTTGCTTGTAGCCGGTCAGGTTGGCGGCGCAATAGGCCTGAACCTGGGATTCGGTCAGGGATGGGTTTTTCTTGACGATCACCAGCTTGACGGCTTCTCCCGAATTATCGTCTGGAAGGCCTACGCAGGCGCATTCCAGCACGCCCTCGAGCTTGCCCACGACGTCTTCGATCTCATTGGGGTAGACGTTGAAGCCACTCACAAGGATCATGTCCTTCTTGCGGTCGATGATCTTGAAAAAGCCGTTTTCGTCGACGACGCCGATATCCCCCGACTTGAAGTAGCCGTCAGGCGTCATCACCTTGGCGGTCTCGTCCGGACGTTGCCAGTAGCCGGCCATCACCTGCGGTCCCTTGATGGCGATCTCGCCCGGCCGGCCCTGTGGGACTTCTTTGCCTTCGTCGTCGAGCAGCTTGAACCAGGTGCTCGGGATGGGCACGCCGATGGTGCCTGTGAAGCTTTTGCTGTTGGTCGGATTGCAACTCGCTGACGGCGAGGTCTCCGACAAGCCGTAGCCCTCGCAAATCGGGCAGCCGGTTTTTTCAAGCCACAGCTTGGCTACCGCGCTTTGCACGGCCATGCCGCCGCCTAAAGAGATCTTCAGGTGTGACCAATCGACCTTGTCAAAGTCCGGGTGGTTGGCAAGCCCATTGAACAGCGTGTTGACCGCCGGGAAACTGTTGATCTTGTGCTTGGCCAGTTCCTTGAGGACCGCGGGCAAGTCGCGTGGGTTCGCGATCAGGATGTTCTTGGCGCCTGTGCGTATGCACAGCATCATGTTGATCGTGAAGGCGAAGATGTGATAAAGCGGCAAGGCGCAGACGTAGACAGGCTGCGTGCCGGGCGGCAGAGTCGCCATGGCCGGTCCATTCCAGGCCTCGGACTGCAGCAGGTTGGCAATCACATTGCGGTGCAGCAGTACCGCGCCCTTTGAGACGCCGGTCGTTCCGCCCGTGTACTGCAGGACGGCAACGTCATCCGGTTTGGGATTTGCGCTGACGAGCGTGGCCCGTTGACCCCGGTTAACCGCGTCGTTGAATCGCACGGCCTCGGGCAGGTTGAAGGCGGGCACCATCTTCTTGACGTTGCGCACCACGTAGTTGACGAGTGCGCCCTTCAAAAGGCCGAGCTGGTCGCCCATCGCACACAAGACCACGTGTTTGACGGGCGTGCTGGCCAGGCATTCTTCGAGCGTATTGGCAAAGTTCTCGATGATGAAGATCGCCTTGGCGCCCGAATCCTTGAGCTGGTACTCCAGCTCGCGCGGCGTGTACAAGGGGTTGACGTTGACCACCACATAGCCGGCTCGCAAGATCGCCGCCACCGCCACCGGGTACTGCGGGCAGTTGGGCATCATGATTGCAACCCGGTCGCCTTTTGCCAGACCCAGACTCTGCAGATAGGCCGCCATGGCCTGCGACAGCTTGTCGATCTGGCCGAAGGTGATGTCCTTGCCCATGAAGCTGTAGGCGACGCGGTCGCGGTACTTGCCAAAGCCTTCTTCCATCAAGGCGACCAGCGACTGGTACTGCGAGGCATCGATATCGGCAGGAACTCCTGGCGGGTATGCCTTGAGCCAGGGGCGTTCGGTCAGGGATGCGGTCATTGTGGTTGTCCTTCGGTCATATCAAATCAATAAAACGGAACCATTTGGCGGGCGGTTGGTAGCGCCGTCCGCAGCCCGGTTTTTTGCCGCGTTCGGGCAGGCAGGAAAATGCGGCTAGCCCGGTCCTGATCGCCGACCTCACTCGATTGCTTTGCCCATGTCCTCGATCATCTTCTTTGCGTCACCGAACACCATCATGGTTTTGTCCATGTAGAAAAGTTCGTTGTCCAGCCCGGCATAACCGGCGGCCATCGATCGCTTGTTGACGATGACAGTCTTGGCCTTGTAGGCCTCCAGGATGGGCATGCCGTAGATCGGGCTGCCCTTGACGTGAGCGGCCGGGTTGACCACGTCGTTGGCGCCCAGAATGATGGCCACGTCAGCCTGACCGAATTCGGCGTTGATGTCTTCCATCTCATGGACCTGGTCGTAGGGCACTTCGGCCTCGGCCAGCAGCACGTTCATGTGGCCAGGCATGCGGCCGGCCACCGGGTGGATGGCGTACTTGACGCTGATACCTTTGTCGGTGAGCTTTTGCGCCAGTTCCTTGACCGAGTGCTGCGCCCGTGCGACTGCCAGACCGTAGCCTGGCACGATGATGACGGACTCGGCGTTGCCCAAAATGAAGGCCGCGTCGTCGGCCGAGCCGGACTTGACGCTGCGCTGGACGGCTGCGCCTGCTGCCGGACCGCCGGCCTCGCCGCCAAAGCCGCCCAGGATGACATTGAAGAAGGAGCGGTTCATCGCCTTGCACATGATGTACGAGAGGATCGCGCCCGAAGAGCCGACCAGCGAACCGGCGACGATCAGCATCGCGTTGTTCAATGAAAAGCCGATGCCCGCAGCCGCCCATCCCGAGTAGCTGTTGAGCATGGACACCACCACCGGCATGTCGGCGCCGCCGATCGGGATGATGATGAGCACGCCCAGCACGAAGGACAGCGCCAGCATGGCAAAAAATGCGCTCCAGTTGCCATTCAAGGTGAATACCAGACCGAGGCCCAGTGTGGCCACGCCCAGCACCAGGTTGAGCATGTGCTGACCGGCGAAGGTGACGGGCGCGCCCTGAAAGAGACGGAACTTGTACTTGCCACTGAGCTTGCCAAACGCGATCACCGAGCCGCTGAAAGTGATGGCGCCAATAGCTGCACCGAGGAAGAGTTCGAGCCGGTTACCGACGGGAATGTCGGCGGTTCCAAGGCCCTTGGCCACGATGGAGAAGGCATCGGGCTCGGCCATGGCGGCGACTGCGATGAATACCGCGGCCAGACCGATCATGCTGTGCATGAAGGCGACCAGTTCCGGCATCTTGGTCATTTCGACGCGTTGCGCCATCAGCGTACCAGCTGCGCCGCCCACCACGAGGGCTCCGAGCACGTAGACCATGCCCTGAGCCGAGCCGCCGGAGATCTCGACGATCAGCGCGCCGGTGGTCAGCACGGCAATGGCCATGCCGCTCATGCCAAAGATGTTGCCGCGAATGGAGGTGGTCGGGTGCGACAGGCCCTTAAGGGCCTGAATGAAGCAGACCGAGGCCAGCAAATACAGCAAAGTGACGAGGTTCATGCTCATTTGGCAGCCCCTGCGTCAGCGGCTGGCGCCACTTTCTTTTCTTTTTTCTTGAACATTTCTAGCATGCGGCGTGTCACCAGAAAGCCGCCGAAGACGTTGACGGCGGCCAGCGCCACGGCCAGCGTGCCCATGGTCTTGCCCAGTGGCGTGATGGTCAGCGCAGCTGCCAGCATGGCGCCGACGATGACGATGGCCGATATCGCATTGGTCACCGCCATCAGCGGCGTGTGCAAGGCTGGCGTGACGGTCCATACGACGTGGTAACCGACGTAGATGGCCAGAATGAAAATGATCAGGTTGATGATTCCGGGGGAGGCGAGTTCCATGGGCTTTCTTCCTCAAAAATGGCGTAAAACAGGTTCATACGGCCAGCGGCGCGCCGGCACCAGGGCTTATTTTTTTCGGACTTCGCCGCCCTGCGTCATCAGGCAGGCGGCGACGATGTCGTCTTCGAGGTCGACATTCAGCGCCCCATCCTTGTTGATGATCAATTTCAGGAAGTCCAGCAGGTTGCGCGCATACAGCGCGCTGGCATCGGCCGCCACCAGGGCTGCCACGTTGGTCTCGCCAATCAGCGTCACGCCGTGCTTGATGACCGTCTTGCCGGGTTCAGTCAGCGGGCAGTTGCCGCCTTGCGGGGCGGCCAGGTCGACGATCACGCTGCCCGGCTTCATGGCCTTGACCATGTCTTCGGTGACCAGCACCGGCGCGGCGCGGCCCGGAATCAGGGCCGTGGTGATGACGATGTCGGCTTGCGCTACGCGCTTGGCGACTTCGGCCTTCTGGCGCTCGAGCCAGCTGGGGGGCATGGGCTTGGCGTAACCGCCCACGCCGACGGCGGCTTCGCGTTCTTCGTCGGTTTCATAAGGCACGTCGATGAACTTGGCGCCCAGCGACTCCACTTGCTCCTTCACACTCGGACGCACGTCTGACGCCTCAATCACGGCGCCCAGGCGTTTAGCCGTGGCAATCGCTTGCAGGCCGGCGACGCCAACGCCGAGGATCACCACGCGCGCGGCCTTGACCGTGCCGGCCGCCGTCATCAGCATGGGGAAAAAACGCTGGTAGCGGTCGGCCGCCATCATTACTGCCTTGTAGCCGGCGATGTTGGCTTGCGAACTCAGCACGTCCATGCTCTGCGCGCGGCTGGTACGCGGCGCTGATTCGAGTGCAAACGAGGTCAGGCCGGCGGTGGCCAGGCGTTGCAGGCCGCTGGCGTCAAAAGGGTTCAACATGCCGGCAATCACGCCGCCCGGGCGCGTCAAGGGCATTTCGCTGTCTTGCGGGCAACGTACCTTGAGCACGATGTCGCAGGCATAGGCGCCGGCTGCATCGGTGATCTCGGCGCCCGCGGTCTCGTAAGCGGTGTCTGGCACGCTGGCGGCAAGCCCGGCGCCAGCCTGAACGCGCACTGTGTGCCCTTGGGCCTTGAGTTTCTTGGCGGTTTCGGGCGTCACTGCCACACGTGTCTCGCCCGCCATGATTTCAGCCGGTACCCCAATGTGCATGGGTCTCTCCTGTTTTAGGGGGCGAAGGCTTCGCCCCTGATTTTTAGCTGTCGGTTAGCTTACATGAGTTTCGATCTCGCCCGCCGCAGGAATCCCTACTTTTTGAGGTCGGTCCTGCGCAGGCGTTGGACCCTGTAGGCCCTACGCTGCGATCAGAGCTCAGGCAAGTCGCTGCAGCAGGCCGACCAGTGCTTGCTGAACGCTGCCCTCCCGTACCTGGCGCCTGTCACCGCTGAAGTGATGCAGCGCGGCTTCCACCTTATGTGGCGTGGCCCAGGCCAGCCAGACGGTGCCGACCGGTTTGCTCGCGCTGCCGCCGCCGGGTCCGGCGACACCGGTAACCGCCACAGAGATGTGCGCGCGGGAATGTTGCAAGGCACCCGTTGCCATGGCTCTGGCCACCGGTTCACTCACCGCGCCGTGCTCGGCGATCAGCGCCGCAGGTACTGACAGCAAGTCGGTTTTGGCCTCGTTGGAGTAAGTCACAAAGCCACGTTCGAACCAAGCGCTGGAGCCGGCGAGATCGGTGCATGCGGCGGCGATCAGGCCGCCGGTGCAACTCTCGGCGGTGACCAGCATTTGGCCCCGCACGAGCATCTGCTGGGCCAAGCGAGCGGCCAGATCGGTGACCGTCGCATGGCTGAGGGAGGACGCATTTGCAGCTTGGTTCACCAGTGTCTCCAAAATGACAAGACCAGCAGCGTGCAGAAGGCGGCGAGCACGTCGTCAAACATGATGCCGAAGCCGCCGCGCGGACCCAAGCCCTTGAAATGCCGGTCGGCCCAGGCCATGGGCTCGGGCTTTAGCGCGTCAAACGCCCGAAACAAGGCGAAGGCTGCAAGTTGCATGCCCCATCCTGCAGGAAGTACCAGCCACAGCACCAGCCAGAAAGCGGCGATTTCGTCCCAGACGATATGGCCCGAGTCGGCGATCTGCATGTGCTGAGCTGTCACGGTACAAGCCCACCAGCCGATCAGCATGGCGCCCGCAATCAACCATCCCAGTTGAGTGGCGGAAAGCCAGTGGTGCATGACGCCAAAAGCCAGCCAGGCCCACAGCGTACCGGCGGTGCCGGGGGCCAGCGGGCTCAGGCCCGAGCCAAAACCCAGCGCGATGAAATGCGCCGGATGCGCCAGCAGGAAGCGTGCCGTCGGCCGACCGGCGATAAGTGCGCCCGGAGCTAGCACGTAATCAGGAGGTTTCATGGGATGTAGCAGATGGTCACTTGGCGGGTGCCCTCGACTGATTTGCCGGCCGGGGGCGGCTTGCGCCCGCTGTTTGGCGTTTGCATTTTTCAGGCGAAGTGGTCAAACGAGCGGAAGCTGTCTGCCAGTTCGGAGCCAGCTTCATTGAGAAGGCGCAGCCCTGGCGCAGCGTCAATCTGGCCAATCCGGGTGATTGGCGTGTCGCTGCCGGCGGCCGCGGCGGCCAAGGCGTCTCGCGCCGAGGCCGGCGCCGTGAACAGGAGCTCGTAGTCGTCGCCGCCCGAGAGCACGCAGCTCAATGCGGTGGCGCGGTCCACGCTGGCGCTGGCCCAGTCGACGTGCCAGCGTGCGGCCAGCCGGCCCAGCGCCGCTGCGGTGTTCAGGCTTGCGCCGACCCGTGAAGCTTTCAGCAGGTGCTGCAGGTCGCCCACCAGTCCATCGCTGAGGTCGATGGCGGCGCTGGCCAGGCCGCGCAAGGCCAGGCCCAACTTGATGCGCGGGCTTGGCTCTTCGAGCCGGCGCTTGGCTGCTTGCAGCAGCGCCGGCGGCAGGCTGATCTTGCCGCGCAAGGCCTCCAGCGCCAGCCGCGCATCGCCAATATGACCGCTCACATAAATGTCATCACCAGGATGCGCGCCACTGCGTAGCAGCGCCTGACTCCGGCCTGCAGGCGCCGGCACGCTTCCTAGTACGGTGATACAGATGTTCAAGGGCCCGCGCGTGGTGTCACCGCCGACCAGTTCGCAGCCGTACGGGTCCGCCAGCGCGAACAGGCCTTGCGAAAACCCGGTGAGCCAGACCTCGTCAATTTCCGGCAGGGCCAACGCCAGCGTGAAGGCCTGGGGCTCGGCGCCACAAGCGGCCAGATCGCTGAGGTTGACTGCCAGCGCCTTGTGTCCGAGTGTGCGCGGATCGACGTCAGCAAAAAAATGCCGGCCTTCCACCAGCATGTCGCTGGAAATAGCCAGCTGTGAGCCGGCTGCCAATTGCAGCAAGGCGCAGTCGTCGCCAACCCCGAGTGCCGCGCGCGTCGTGGGTCGTTTGAAGTAGCGTTCAATCAGGTCAAATTCGCCCATGTCGTTCGAGCTTACATTTCAATCGATGCGTTGGACCGTCCGGGCGCTGCACCGCGCAGCGAAAACCAGCGGCTTCAGTGCAGGATCCGGGTGGGCGAGCCGGGTGTGGCGTCCAGCAAAAACATGGGGATAGGCGCTTCGAAGCGTGTGCCGTCTTCGGCCACGCAAAAGTAGTTGCCGTGCATGGCGCCAGCGCTGGTGCGCAGCCGCGCCCCGCTGGTGTACTGAAAGGACTCGCCCGGCTGGAGCAATGGCTGATGACCGACCACGCCCAGCCCCCTGACTTCCTCGGTATGCCCTTTGGCGTCGCTGATAAACCAGTGCCTGGCGATCAGCTGCGCGGCCACGTCACCCGTGTTTGTGACGGTCACCGTGTAGGAAAACGCGAACACATCCTCGTCAGGCGACGATTGCTCCGGCAGGTACTGCGGCAGGACGTCGCAGGAAAATTGGTAGGTTGACATGGCATCCAGATTGAAGGTTTGCATGTTAACGCGAGCCCGGCGTTTGCAGCGCTGCGACCGAGCTGGCGACCGCCTCCCGGGGCCTTGCGACGGACCGTACCTGCGCCGGTGGATGCGCTGGCTTGCTGCCACAATCCGCGGATGAGTAAATCTGCCAAACCCGCATATCAAATCGCCCCGTCCATCCTGTCTGCCGATTTTGCCCGACTCGGCGAGGAGGTCAGGAACGAGATCGCCGCTGGCGCCGACTGGATTCATTTTGACGTGATGGACAACCA
>CAJAOB010000452.1 GCA_903941205.1 uncultured Burkholderiales bacterium
GATGTGCTGATCCGCCGCATCACAACCGAATTCGAATCCCTGAGCCGGCAGCTCAAGCTGATCGCCCGCTACATCGAGGAAAACCGGGCGCACATCGGGCTAGACCGGATTCAGGACGTGGCCGAACGCTGCGGGGTTCAGCCGTCTGCGGTGATCCGGTTTGCCAAACGCTTTGACTTTTCGGGCTACACCGAAATGCAGAAGATCTTTCGCGACGGCATTGCCCGGCAAATTGCGCCGCAGCGCGACTACCAGGCGCGCATTCGCAGCCTGATCGCAGCGGCCCAGGGCCAACTCAGCAGCGCCGACATTGCGCACGAGTTCATCGGCGGCAGCCTCACCGGCATGCAGGAACTCCAGCGTGATCTTCACAGCACGGTGTTCGACGAGGCAGTTGAGCTGCTGGTCAAGGCGCCGGCCATCTGGCTGGCGGGCACGCGGCGCTCGTTTCCCGTGGCGTCATACCTGGCCTACGCCCTGCAACACACCGAAAAGCGCGTAGAACTGTTGTCGGGGCTGGGCGGCATGAACGAGGGGCAGATGCGCGGCATCCGGCCGGGCGACGTGATGATTGTGGTGAGTTTCACGCCTTATGCTGAAGAATCCATGCAATGCGCGCGCCGCGCCGTGGCGTCCGGTGCCCGTTTGATAGCGATTGCCGACAGCCAGATGAGTCCGCTGGCGGGCATGGCGACGGCCTCGCTGGTGGTGTCTGAAAGCACGATTTTTGGCTTTCGCTCGCTGACCAACACCATGGCTCTGGCGCAAAGCCTTTTCATCGCGCTGGCCTACCGCACCGAACTGCTCTACCAGCCGGCCAGCGTCACGCCAGGCGCGACGGGCGAAGCCGGCGCACCGGGCGCGCCTGGCTTACCTCGCGCCGGAGCCTGAACTGTCGCGGCGCTCATGAAAATTTAAGTTCATATTTTTTATTTATGAAAATAAGCTTCCATTCGCTGGCCTCGTCGGTATATTACCGGCTCGACTGGCGGCCCGCCGCAGCCGGGCTTGGGGCTTGCCCCGCGCCAGCGGCCTTGCCAACAGACTTGGCGCGCTACCCGATCAAGTGATTTCTCAATCCTAATTTCCTCAGGAGACCCCATGAAAAATGTCGCAATCTTCGGCGCTGGCCGTATCGGACGCATCCACGCGGCCAACTTGGCAGCCTTGCCTGGCGTGCGCTTGCAGGCGGTCTGCGACCCGATGGGTACGGCCGCTTCTGAATTGGCGCAGCAGCACGGCGCCAGCGTGTCCAGCGTCGAGGCGATTTTTGCCGACCCTTCGATTGACGTGGTGGCCATTGCGTCTTCCACCGACACGCACAGCGACCTGATTGCGCGCGCGGCCAAGGCCGGCAAGCATATTTTTTGCGAGAAGCCGGTGGATCTGTCGGTGACGCGGGCCCAAGCCTGCGCGGATGCGGTGCAAGCCGCGGGCGTGGCCTGCATGATCGGCTTTCAGCGCCGTTTTGACCCGACTTTCAATGAAGCGCGCACCCGCATGGACCGCGGCGAGATTGGCAGCCCCGAAATGCTGGTGGTCACCAGCCGCGACCCGGGCGCCCCGCCGGCCGAGTACCTAAAGGCTTCGGGCGGGATCTTTCGCGACATGCTGATTCACGACTTTGATATTTTTCGCTGGATTCTTTGCGCCGACGGCGACGAGGCCGAGACGCTGCACGCCACCGGCTCCTGCCTGATCGACCCGGCCATTGCACTGATTGGCGACATCGATTGCTCGGCCGTCACGATTCGCACCAAGAAAGGCCGGCTGGCCCAGATCAACACCTCGCGCCGCGCCGCCTACGGCTACGACCAGCGCTTTGAAGTGCTGGGCTCCAAGGGCATGCTGCAATGCGGCAACCACCGGCCCAGCGAAGTGCTGCAATCCGACGCCCACGGTGTGCGCATGGATACGCCCGAGCATTTCTTTTTGCAGCGCTACCGCGAGGCTTACCGCCTGGAAATCGCGCATTTCTTTGAATGCCTGCAATCGGGCCAAGCGTTTCGCACCAGCATTGCCGACGGCGTGGCGGCGCAAAAGCTGGCCGACGCAGCCGCGCTTTCGCTGCAAAGCGGGCAGGTCGTGCGTCTGGCCTGATTGTCGGATTCGCCTGACTTGACTTTGGCGGCCAAGGCGATCAGGCTGATTGGGGGCCAGGGCAGGGCGCGTGCCCGTGGTAGCCCGGCCCCTAAAATGCGCCATTCTTCTACTGCCGTGAGCCCTTGTGCCTGATCGCATCAAAGTCCTGTCCCAATATCTGTTGCCCAAGCAGGCTTTAACGGCTTTTGCCGGCTGGGTGGCTTCGCGCCAGCGCGGCTGGGTCACCACCGCGCTGATTCGCTGGTTCGTTGGCAAATACCAGGTCAACATGGCTGAAGCCGCCAACCCCGACATCAGCAGTTACCTGTCCTTCAATGATTTTTTCACCCGCGCGCTGCGCCCCGATGCCCGGCCCCTGGCCAGCGCGGAGCTGATCTGCCCTGTGGACGGCGCCATCAGCCAGTTTGGCCGCATCGAGGGCGACCAGATTTTTCAGGCCAAAGGCCACCGCTACAGCACGACCGCGCTGGTGGGCGGCGATGCAGCTCTCGCTGCGCAGTTTCAAGGCGGCAGTTTTGCCACCCTTTATCTGAGCCCGCGGGATTACCACCGTATTCACATGCCTTGCGACGGCCGCTTGCTGCGCATGATTTATGTGCCGGGCGATCTGTTTTCGGTCAACCCGGCCACGGCGCGCGGCGTGCCTGGCTTGTTTGCCCGTAACGAACGCGTGGTTTGTGTCTTTGAAACCGCGCGCGGCGCCATGGTGCTGACGCTGGTGGGCGCGACCATCGTGGGCAGCATGGCCACGGTCTGGCACGGGGTGCTGAACCGTTCGCGGGGCTTGGTGCGCCAGTGGCATTACGACCATCAAGCGCCGCCTGTGCTGCTGAAAAAAGGCGAGGAAATGGGGCGTTTTTTGCTCGGCTCCACGGTGGTCCTGCTGTTCCCGCAAGGGCCGCTGGCTTTTAACCCTGAATGGCAAGCCGGTGGCCCGGTGCAGCTCGGTCAGCCCATGGCGAGCTCGGCATGAGACGCCATGCAGCAAGCCCGCCCGCCCGAACCCCGCACCGAGGGCGCAGCCTCGAGGCCCAAGGATGAGCCTTCGGTGCCCTCGCCGGGCCGCCCTCCGGCAAAGCCTTCTGCCACGCCGCTCAACCCCGCGCGGCTGACGGTGGGCTGGCTGGCGCACTGGCTGGTCAGTTGGCTGGTCGGCTGGTGGCGCGTGCTGTACTTTGGCGCGCAAATTCTGGTGCTGGCGTTCTCGCCTTCGAGCTATTCGCAAGGCATTCGCGCGCCGCTGGCCCGCCATGTGGTGCAGGGCACCGCGCCCATCTTGCTGTGGTTCACGCTGATTTGCGCGGTTCTGACCCTGGTGATCACCCGCATCGTGGTGGTCACGGCGCTGAGTTACGGGCTGTCGCAATACGCGCTGCAAGTCATCATCCGGGTGCTCGTGCTCGAGCTGATTCCCTTGAGCGCCGCGCTCTTCGTGGCCTTGCGCTCGACCATGGCCAGCAGCGCCGAACTCGCCGACATGCGCCACCGCGGCGAGCTCGAAGCCATGGCTCGGCAAGGGCGCGATCCGCTGGTCTACGAAGCCATGCCGCGCGTCCTGGGCGGCGTGTTTGCCAGCATCACGCTGGCAGCGCTGAGCTGCGTGGTGGCGCTGCTGCTGGCTTACGTGGCGGTGTATGGTTTTACCGTGTCTGCCGTGCCGGCTTACACGCGGCTGTTTGGCCAGGTGTTCAACCCGGCCGTCACCTTGATTTTCGTCATGAAGACCGTGTTTTTCAGTCTGGCCGTGGCCTTGATGCCGATGGCTTCGGCGCTGCATGATGAAGCGTCAGGCGGTGTGCTGCATGGTGCGGAACTGCGGGCCCTGGCGCGCATGTTTCTCGTCATCTTGCTGATCGAAGTGGTGTCGCTGGTCGGCAACTACTATTGAGCGCCTGCGTTGCTGATTTTTTATGGCTTGATTGATCCTTCTTGAGGCTACCCGAATGTCACCCCTGAATGATCCCGAACCGCTGCCGCCTGCGCCCCGGCTCGAAGTCACGGCCCTGGTCTTGCTGGCCTTCATGCTGGCGCTGGTGCTGGGCTCGGCCGTGTACGTGATGTTCGCGCGCGGCGCTTTCGAGTCCACGCAGAAGCTTTTTCTGGTGGCCGACGACTCCGAAGGCGTGGT
Source organism: uncultured Burkholderiales bacterium (assembly GCA_903941205.1). Lineage (GTDB taxonomy): Bacteria > Pseudomonadota > Gammaproteobacteria > Burkholderiales > Burkholderiaceae_C > Polaromonas. The sequence goes on from CAJAOB010000452.1 coordinate 4,232, forward strand.
CATCGGGATGGACATGACGTTTTCGGGCTTTCCGATTGGCCGCGTCAGTCGTGTCGAACTGGCGCCCGACGGCAAAGCCCGCATCTTGGTGGAAGTGCCGGTCAAGCAAGCGCACTGGTTGCGTCAGTCCAGCGTTTTCACTCTGGTGCGTGGTCTGGTGGGTAGCACCAATATTCGCGCCTACAGCGGCATCCTGAGCGACCCCCCGCTGGCCGACGGCGCAGTGCGCGAGGTGCTGCGCGGTGATGCCACGGCAGATATTCCGCGCCTGATCACGGCGACCCGGGAAATGGTGGAAACCGTCCATGCACTGGTTCGTAGCGAGGGCGCGCTGGGTGCGAGCCTCGCCAATGTGCAGCAGCTGACCGATAAGCTCAAAGGCCCGCGTGGCGCGCTTGGAGTCTTGCTGGGCAGCGATGCCGATGCCAACAAGCTGCTGCTGGCGCTGGAGCGCAGCAACACCTTGCTGGCCCGGCTGGACGCGTTGGCCCTGAACGCCAACACGCAGGTTTTTGGCCCCGACGGCCTGCTGCCCGAAACCCGTGCCAGCGTGCTCGAGCTCAAGTCCTTGCTGGCCGAAGCGCGCGGCAGCCTCAAGCGGGTTGATGCCGTGCTGGTCGAGGCGCAAGCGGTGGGCGCCAATGCGCGACTGGCCACCGAAGACCTTGGGGTCTTGCGCCTGGAGGTTGAAAGCAGCCTGGTCAAGGTGCAAAGTCTGCTCAATGAGATCAATCGCAAGTGGCCCTTCGCCCGCGACACCGAGTTGAAATTGCCATGAGCCGCCTACTCTCACGCTCGGTCGTCGCCCTGTCTGGCGGGTTGATTCTGCTTTTGTGTTTGTCTGCTTGCAGCAGCCGGCCGTTGGTACCCGACTGGCAACTGAGCGCGAAGTCAGCCAGCGAAGCCTTTGTTTCGGCTTATCTTTCTGGCAATGCGCGGGTGGAAGCGCTGGAGTGGGCCAAGGCCCGCCGCGCCGTGGCCAGCACCGGTCGGCCTGATCTGCTGGCCCGGCTTGAATTGCTGCGCTGCGCGACGCGGGTGGCCAGCCTGGTGTTTGAGCCTTGCACCGCCTTTGAGGCACTGCGTGCCGATGCGCCGGCTGCCGAGCGTGCGTACGCCGATTACCTGGACGCACGCCTGCCAAGCGCTGGCCGGGCCTTCCTGCCGGCAGGCCAGCAAAGGCTGGCTGGCGCCGCGCCGGCGGCCCAGGCCGACATCTTGCGCAGCATGGACGAGCCTTTGTCGCAGCTGGTCGGGGCGGCTGTGTTGCTGCGCGCCGGTCAGGCCAGTCCGGCGGTCATGTCGCTGGCGGTCGAGACGGCGTCCGCTCAGGGCTGGCGCCGGCCCTTGCTGGCCTGGCTGGGCGCAGAGGCCTTGCGCGCCGAGCAGGCCGGGAACGCCGAGGAGGCGGCGCGCCTGCGCCGGCGCATGGACCTTGTTGCCGCGCCGCCGGCCGTCAGCTCGCCCGTGCCCAGGCCAAGCCCGGCGGTTTCCCCATGAGTTACAGCGTGCGTTTGTATGCGTTTGAAGAGGTCAGCGAGCACGAGAAAAGGCAGGCCGAGCAGCGCTTTTGCAAGGCTCTCAATGAAGCCCTGGGCGATGCTTCGCTGGTTTTGCCGGTCTACACGGTTTACCGCAAGCTGGTGGCGCTGCACGGCGAATCGCCGTCACCTGACGCCTTGAGCAGCGACGAGTTGGAGATTTTCAGCCAGTGGCAGGCAGCAGAGTCAGCTGCATTGACGGCGGCTTTGGGGCCGCATCGCTACATGGGCGACGCGCAATTCGATATCAGGGCCTGAGCTCACCGTCTTCCTCAGCTTAGTCGCCTTCATGGTCGTCCCTCAAACCACCTGCCGCGTCAGCGGTCGCATCAACCGCGGGTCGCGCCCGGCGGTGGCCGTTTTTACCCAGGATTTCGACGAAGCACTGCCCATCGCCTTGCGCCGCCGCTGCGTCCAGGCGCACTATGACTTCGGCCAGATGCACGGCTTCGGCCGTTTCCTGGCTGGCGCCGAACTTGCAGTCGAAGTCCCAGTAATCCACACCGGCCGGCAGGGGCACGCGGCGCTGGCGTTTGAGGTATTTTCGAAGCTCGTGTTTGATGGCGTCCAGCACGCGGTCCGGGTGTTTGCCTTCGACCTGAAGTTTGAACGTTTTTCTCACGGAAGCCTTTGAACTTGGATGCTGGATGCTGCGGATGAAAGCGCGGGCGGCCGGTCGGCGCCTGCTGGGAGGGCCCGATTATGCGGCCATGCGCGCAGGCCTCGGGGGGCGCCGCGTAAACTCGCCGCTTGCGGCTCCGCCTTGCCGGGGCGCGCCGGCTGTCTTTGCGGTGCGGCTTTCGGGAGATTCGCGTCCTCGTGTTTTTCCTGAATCAGCTTTGCCCTTTTTTTGTTTGAGTCCTCTTGATCTTTTCGGCCCTGGCGGCCGCCAAACTCCTCTCGCATGTACTTTTCCCCTCTGGGCCTTTCGCCGACCCTTCTTCGCGCGCTGGCCGAGCTGCGCTACATGCAGCCCACGCCGGTTCAGCTGGCAGCCATTCCCCTGATTCTGGCGGGCCGCGACATGCTGGCCTCGGCCGAGACGGGTTCGGGCAAGACGGCGGCTTTTTGCTTGCCGCTGTTGCAGCGCCTGGCGGCAGCGCCCGGCGGTCGGCCACGGCGGGTGAGGGCGCTGATTCTGGTGCCCACGCGTGAGCTGGCCGTGCAAATCGGCGAGGTGGCGCGGCAACTGGCCCGCTACGAAACTTCGGCGCTCAAAATCGCGGTCGTGTTTGGCGGCGTCTCGATCAACCCGCAGATGATGGGGCTGCGCGGCGGCGCCGACGTGGTGGTGGCCACGCCCGGCCGGCTGATTGACCTGCTGGCGCACAAGGCGCTTGACCTGGCCGGGGTGCAGACGCTGGTGCTCGACGAAGCCGATCGGCTGCTGGACCTGGGCTTTGATGATGAGCTTCAGCAGATCCTGGTGCGGCTGCCGTCGGCCCGGCAAAACCTGTTCTTTTCAGCGACGCTGCCCGCGCCCGTGCAAGCCCTGGCGGCGCGCTTGCTGCAATCGCCAGCGCGTGTCGACGTGTTGCCCGAGGTGCTCGAAGTCAGCGCGATTGCGCAGCAGGCCATTGAAGTGGACAGCAGCCGGCGCACGCAGCTCTTGCGGCACCTGATCGGGCAAGAAAGCTGGAGCCGGGTGCTGGTGTTTGTGGCGACCAAGCATGCCGCAGAGATCGTTGCCGACAAGCTGCGCAAGGCGGGACTGGCTGCAGAACCTTTTCATGGTGAACTCAGCCAGGGCAAGCGCACCCAGGTCTTGCTGGACTTCAAGAATTCAGAGCTCAAGGTGGTGGTGGCGACCGATGTGGCCGCCCGCGGCCTGGACGTTTCGCAGTTGCCGGTGGTCGTCAATTACGACTTGCCGCGCTCGGCTGTGGATTATGTGCACCGGATCGGCCGCACCGGCCGCGCCGGCGAATCCGGGCTGGCGGTGAGTTTTGTGAGCGCCGCTACTCAAGCGCATTTTCGATTGATCGAAAAGCGCCAGGGTGTGACGGTGCCGCGTACGCAAGTCGCCGGTTTCGAGCCGCTTGAAACAGCGCCGGCCCTGGCCCCGACAGAAAGCCGCAGCGAAGCTGGCGCTGCCACCGGTGGCGTCAAGGGCAAGCGGCCGAGCAAGAAAGACAAGCTGCGGGCAGCGGCTTTGCTGGCAGCCGACAAGGACGCCAAGACCGATTCAGACGATTCGGACAATAAAGCCGACACAGACGATTAAGTTAAGGCGACCACGGCCATAACGGCCATCACGGCCATCACGGCGATCCAAGCCGGTCGAAGCAACAGGGCGGTCAGCGCAGACGCGCCAGTAAGCGCTGCAAGTGCTGCAAGCGCTTGGCGGCTCAAGCGCTCAGTGGCTGAGATTGAGTTGCGACTGGGTCCAGCGAACGATGTCCGCGGTGCCCATGGCGCCGGCTTGCCGGGCGACTTCACGGCCGTTGACAAACAGGGCCAGCGTCGGAATGCTGCGGATGTTGTAACGCGCTCCGAGGTTTTGGGCTTCCTCGGTGTTGACCTTGGCCAGTCGCACCCGGGGCTCGAGCAGACCCGCTGCTTTTTCATAGGCCGGCGCCATTTGCCGGCAAGGCCCGCACCAGGGCGCCCAGAAATCGACCAGCAGCGGAATCTGGCTGCGCTGCAAATGCTTGTCAAACGCAGCTTCCGTCAGGGCCACCGGCTGACCGGTAAACAGGGCCTTGTGGCAATGGCCGCAGTCGGCCGCCTTGCCCAGATCGGCGCTGGCGATGCGGTTGGTGGTGTGGCAGGCGGGGCAAACAATGTGCAGGGCTGGAGTGTTCATTTGATCCAATTGGGGGCGGGGGATCGGGCTTCAAGCAGTCCCTTTAGAATCGAGCGCCCTGCCCAAAGCCGGGCCTGTGCGCCAAGTCTGCATGAGCTAGCGCTCCTTTCAAGATGCTTCGCCTTCGCCTTGTGCTTTGGCTTTGCATCGCCGCCCTGGATCAGCCTTGCCCCCAGCCTTGTTCCTCTTGCCGGCGGCTCCACCTCAATCGATCTGAAACCCTTGAATACCTCCGAAACCCCAGACCTTCCCGACGACGAATCTGCCTCTGCCAGCCTGGACACACGGGTGCAGCAGCCGCGCTTGTGGCGAGCGGACGGCTGGACGGCGCAGGTCCTGAAAAACGAAGATGACGATGGCTGGGCCGTGGCCATGATCAAGGACGGCGAGCCCGAGCCGGCGCTGATCGGCCCCTGGACCATGGGGCGCGACAAGAAAAATCCCAAACCGCTGGACGGCCCGGCTTTCAGCACCCTGGTGAAAACCGCCACCGAATTCGTGCGCCGCCATGAGCAGCAATTGCATGCGTCGCTGCACCAGAGCATTGCGGTGACGGCGGGGGCCGGGCGCGTCACGGTCTGCCTGGACATCGTGCCCGACGAAGACAACCCTTATGCGGTGTTGAGCGCGCAGGACGACGGCGGCGAGCTGCTCGCCGAGCTGCGTGTGGCGGCTTCGTTCAAGCTCAGCCGCGCCAGTGCCATCGCCTGGGCTGACAACCAGTTCAAAAAGCTCGATTGAAGGTGCCAGCAGACTCGGTGGGGGCCGCGCGGGCCTGCGGCATTGACTTTGGCACATCCAATTCGACGGTGGGCTGGAGCCGACCCGGCCAGCCGGCGCTGCTGGCGCTGGAGGACAACAAGGCCACCTTGCCTTCGGTGGTTTTCTTTCATGCCGAGGACGGCCAGACCAGCTACGGCCGTTCGGCGCTGGCTGATTACTTGAGCGGCGACGAGGGCCGGCTCATGCGCTCGCTCAAAAGCTTGCTGGGCACCTCGCTGATGGACGACCATACCGAGGTCATGGGGCGGATTTTGCCTTTCAGGGACTTGCTGGCGCTGTTCATCGGCGAGCTCAAGCGCCGCGCCGAAGTCGCGGCCGGCCGGGGCTTTGAATGCGCGGTGCTGGGTCGCCCGGTCTATTTTGTGGACGACGATCCGGTCGCCGACCAGCGCGCCGAGGACACGCTCGCGGCCATCGCCCGCGCCGCTGGTTTGCGCGATATCGCGTTTGAATACGAGCCGATTGCAGCGGCCTTTGACTACGAGTCGCAGATCAGCCGCGAGGAACTCGTGCTGGTGGTCGACATCGGCGGCGGCACCTCCGACTTTGCGCTGGTGCGGCTGGGGCCTTTGCGCGCCGGCCGGGCCGAGCGAAAGGACGACATCCTGGCCAGCGGCGGCGTTCACATTGGCGGCACCGACTTTGACAAGCACCTGAGCCTGGCCGGTGTGATGCCGCTGCTCGGCCTGGGGAGCTTGCTGCACAGCGGGCTTCAGGTGCCTTCGTCGCCTTATTTCAATCTGGCCACCTGGCACACCATCTACCAGGCTTACACGCGCAAGGCGCTGGCGCAGATCCGGGACGTGGCGCGCGAGGCCTGCGAGCCCGACAAGCTTCAGGCCTTGCAAAAGCTGGTGACGCAAAAAGATGGCCACTGGCTGGCCATGCAGGTCGAGGCGGCCAAGATCAGGCTGTCGGGCGAGCCCGGCGCTGTGCTGGACCTGAGCCGCTTGGGTGCGGCGTCTGATGTCCGGCTTGAACGCGCGGTTTTTGATCATTCGATTGAAGGTCTGATCGAGCGCATCGGCGCCACGCTGCGGGCGCTGCTGCAAGAAGCCGGGGTTGTCGCAGATCAGGTCGACACCGTGTTTTTCACGGGCGGCTCTAGCGGCGTGCCCCTGTTGCGCCAGCGCGTGAGCGGCTCGCTCCCCCGGGCCCGGCGGGTCGAGGGTGATTTGTTTGGAAGCATCGGCGCCGGTCTGGCGATTGCGGCCTCGCGAAAGTTCGCCTGATCCGGGGCATTGTCCGCATCTCACGCCGGCTTGAGCGCCCTATCTCCCGGTCGAACCGGAGGCCATTGCACTTGGCGGTTCGCAGCCGAATCTCAAGCAGAAACCGAGAATTCCCTTGCGATGGAGAACTTGGGGTTTTTCAGGTCCTTGGTGACCCCGGGCTGACAGGCTCCGGGGATTCCTTGGCCTGGACTGGCGGTGGCGGGCAGGCCGGCGCTTTTTTCCCGGTCGACAGCGTGGCGCCGCAGAGCTTGGCGCCCTCGAGCAAAGTGCTGCCCATTTCCGCGCCGGTCAGGTCTGCGTTTCGCAGGTCAGCATTGGACAGGTTCACGCCGGTCAGGTCGGCTTTCTGCAGATTAGCGTCGTTCAGGGATGCGCCGGCGAGATTGGAATAGGCCAGGTTGGCCCCAGACAAGTTGATGCGCGTCATGATCGCCCGTCGCATGTCGACCGACGGCATGCGAGCAGCACTGAAATTGGCCGCCGTCATGTTGGCGTTCATGAACTGGGCGCCGCCCAGGCGGGCCCGGGTGAAATTGGTTTCGCGCAGGTCCGTGCTCATGAAGTTGGCGTCTTCGGCAAAGGCAAAGATAAAGCTTGAATTGCGCAGATCCGCCGTCGTCAAGTCTGCATTGGAGAGGTCAGCTGCCTCGAAACTGGTTTCCCGCGCCACCACCTGCTGCAAGGTGGCCGAGATCAAGGTGGCCCCGGTCAGACTGGCATGCGACAGTGTCGAGCGATCGAGCTTGGCGCGGGACATATCAGCGCGCTCCAGATTGGCCGTTTGCAAATTGGCGCTTTCGAGATTGGAGTTGTTGAGCCTGGCGCTGGCGAGGTTGATATTGAACATGTAGGCGCCGCGCAAATCCGTGTCCATGGCTTTGCTGCCTGCCGCGTTTTCATAACGAAGGTCGCAGCGCGGGCAGGGCTGGCCTTTCAGGAAGCGCGCGTACTCCTTCGGGTCGCCCGCCCAAGCCGCGCCTGCGGCCAGCACTGCCATGGCGCAAGAGGCGCCCTTGAGCAGGGAAATCAGTGTCGAGCCGCTTTGCTTCATTGTCTTGCCTCTAGTAGTACAGAAATCCGAGCGCCTGTTTCAGGCGCGAGCGGGTGCTGTCGGTCCGATCCCAGTTTTCCAGGGTGACATCGCCCGTGCGGAACTCGCGGTACAGGTCGGCCGCATTGAGGTGATGAAACACCGAGGCGAGATTGGGGTAGGGCTTGAACCAGTCGCTGTAGCGCGCGCGAAGCACGTCCAGACTGGGGGTGAAAGGGTCGTCAGGCTTCTTGGCGAAAGCCGCCTTGGATTCGTCCGACAACCAGGTGTAGCTGGTCGGTCGCGGTGTGATGAGAATCAGCACCGACTTCTGATAGTCGTTTTTAGACTGCTTTGAAAACAGGTACTGCAAGCCCGGAACGTCTTGCAGCATGGGCACACCGTCGCGGTTATTGGTGGTTTCCTTTTCACTCAGGCCACCCAGAATCAAGGTGTCGCCCATCCGCATAACCACGTTGGCTGTGGCCAGGATCTCGGAGATTTCAAGCTTGTAGGTGAAACCGATGTCGGAACTGGGGGGCTTGAGAAAGGTTCGCGAGGCATCAATGGCGAGCATGATCATGCCGTCCGGCAGGATGCGTGGCTGCACGGCGAGCTTGACCCCGTAACGTTTTTCGATCGAGACTGAACTGCCCGAGGTGCCGCTGCCGCTGGAAACAACGGCGGCATTGAGCACGCTGCCGGAAAAAAACTCCGATCGCATGCCATCCAGCGCGGCCAGCGTTGGTCTGGCCAGCACCTCGTTGAGATTGCTGTTGGCATTGGCAATATTGAGCGAGTACGCCAGCGCCGGCACCGTGATCGCACGGGTCAGCAGGGTTGTGCTGTCCGATCCCACCGTCTGGCTGAAGTTGCGGCTGTAGGCGGGTGAGCCGATCGAGCCGAACTGCAAGGTCAGGGCGTTCATCAGGTTGACCCCTTTGGATGTGCTGACCGAGTCTTCGGTTCGCACCATTACCACGTCGACCAGCACCATGCGCGCCGGCCCGGCGTTCATCTGGTTGCCGCCCGGGCCTTGGCCGAAGCCACCGCCCGGGGGCTGGCCGAAGCCACCGCCCGGGGGTTGGCCGAAGCCGCCGCCCGGGGGTTGGCCAAAGCCGCCGCCCGGGGGTTGGCCAAAGCCGCCGCCCGGGGGTTGGCCAAACCCGCCGCCCGGGGGTTGGCCGAAGCCGCCGCCCGGGGGTTGGCCGAAGCCGCCGCCCGGGGGTTGGCCGGAGCCGCCGCCCGGGGGTTGGCCGAAGCCGCCGCCCGGGGGTTGAGTGGTCGAGAATTGAGTTTTTTGCATCGCCGCTGCGTCGTCGGCTGCCGCCATCGCTTTGCCGGAGTCGATCGCACTGTTGCGACTCTTGTGGAAGGTACGCCAGCTTTCGACCCGCTGGTCAATTCGGTTGATGTTTTCTCTAGTGGCTCCGCTGCGTTTGTAGGATTCGCGTTGCGCCTCGGCTTTTTTGAACTCCGCGCAAGAAGCATAAACCGACACACTGGCACGTAGAAATCCCGGTGTTTGGGCTCTGTGCACGGCGGAGATCCGGTCCGCCATGGTGCAGGCGGTGAGGGCATCGCCGCTCATGTAAGACGCGGCCATCATGCGAAGCAGAGTGTCGAGGTCGTCGGGCTTTGTCAGCAAGACCTCTGCAAACGCGCTTTGCGCCTGCGCATACTGCCGCAGTTCGACATACGCCAGCCCGAGGAATTCGTGGGCCAGCCAGTTGTTGGCGTCCAGCCGGATCGCTTGCTGGTAACCCTCTACAGCGGTGTTGGTTTTATCGGTATCGCCTTGCCGCGCCTGAAGGTGGTAAATCAAGCCGTTGAAAAAGTGCAGATACGAATTACGAGCGTCCAGTTGCAAAGCCTCGTTGATGGCTTTACTGGCTTGCGGCAGTTTCATGTCGGCGGCGAACTTCAGGGCGGCCGTGGCCCGCTCCAGCGCCTCGGTGTCGGCGGCTCCCTCAATATCAGGTTTGAGCGCGCTGAGAACCTGCGCCATGGTCAGTGGGGAGCGGCCTGCCGGTGCGTCAGACGCCGAAGTGAATGCGGGCGTCAGCGCGACCGATGAAGCCAGACAGACGCCTGCCACCAGCCGGGCGAGAGTCCTGGAGCGAAAGGGCAGGGTGTTCATGGCTTGCTCGCTTGGAGGGCGCGCAAGGCGCCAGGATGCAGGGGCGCTGCCAGTGAGTCGATGTCACTGCGGCGCATCAGCACCACGCTGGACATGTAAGGTTGTTTGCTCTGCATGTCTTTGTGTTTGCTGTTGATCAGGCTGGTCACCCGGAAAATGGCCTCCTCGTCGACAGTCGAGTTGGAAATCAGCAAGTTGCGCATACCCAGGGTTTTGACCTGCTTTTGCGCGAGGTCATACATGCCGGCACTGATGTCCATCGGCTTCAGGAACGCGTTGTCCTGCTGCATCTTTTGCATCACATCGGGCGAAATATCAATGAATTCACCGCCGCAGGCGCGCAGTCGCCGGTAAAGCTCTGAAGGATGCGCTATGGCATTGATGAACACGTCCACCTTCCCTTCGCAAAACGCCTTCTCGAATTCGGTCGGTGGCATGAAGGTCACGCCGGCCAGATCGCTTTCCTTGAGTTTCATGGCGTTCAGCAGGGCGGTCGAATTGGCGTAAATGCCGGAGCCTTTGCTGCCCTTGTTGACGATGCCCTTCCTGATTTGCGACAGCTCGGTGATGCCGGAGGCCTTGCGCACCATGATGCCGATCGGCGAGTTGTGCATGAGTGCGACGGTGCGCAAGGTGTTGCCGCCTTTGGCCTCGCTGCTCGCGAAGGCCTCGGCAATCAGGTCCTCCTGACCGAAGCCTAGTTGCAATGAGCCGTTGGCGACCGCATAGATGTTGAACACCGAGCCCGCCGAGCGCAGCGCAACGCAGCGCACCAGCGTGGTCTTTCGGGCCTCATTCAGCGTGTCGCACAGCGTGTTGCCGATCGGGCCAAACGAGCCGCCGTCAGGTCCTGCACCCAGTTGCATCAGCTTGTCATGAAATTGATCATGGCTGCTGCCCCACTGAGCCTGTGCCTGCGCGCCCATCAAGGCCGCCAAGCCCAGAGCCAGCCAGCCACCATGCCGCGATCGGAGCCAGTTCCACCTACGCAGCCTCATAGAGTTCCTTTGTGAAGAGGTCAAAAAATCGGCATTTGCGCCAAGTCATCCCGGCTCGCAACTCAGGCATTTGCAGGTCTCGGACAGACCAGGGCGACTGCGGCACAGCTGCCAATCACAGTCACCGCCGTGCGGGCCATGGCGCAGAGCGGATCGACCGCGACGAACAGGATGAACGCCGCTTCGAAGGGCAGACCCAGGTACTTGCAGGTGGTGCCCATCAGCGTGATCGTCAGGATTCCAGCCATGCCTGTCGACGCAAAGCCCGAAAGAATCGAGACGACAACCACCAGCCCGATTTCCATGGCTGTCAGGTTTTTGCCGTATAGGGCTGCAATGAACATCGTCCCGCACACGAAGTAGGCGATTGCACCGGCTTTCAGCAGCGATACCGTCAAGGGGACCAGCAACTCGACCCGAGATCGCGCAAAATTCAGGCGATCAACCAGTCCGTCGATCATGGCGGGCATGCAAGTGGCAGCGTTATTGGTGGCTACGCCAAGCGAGAAAGTCTCCCGCAGGGATTCAAGCACCAGCGGGTAAGGACCACCAGATCGGCGGCGGATCACCACCACGGAAAGCCCTAGCAACAAGGCGCTGATCGTCATGAAGGCGAGCACAAAGCTCAGCATCGCTCGCAGCGGCTCGAATCCGGTCTCGGCAATCTGACTGGCCGACATGCAAATCAGCACCACAGGCACGGGCAGATTGATCCACCGCGTGAGGTGCTGGCAAGCGTGGTAGATAGTCTCCAGGGTCTTGGCGAAACCGTCGGAGACTTTGCTGGGCACCTGACCGACGGCAAAGCCGAAGAGCAAGGCAAACATCAGTGCCTTGAGCGTCTCGCCACTGGCAAGCGTTGCAAAGATATTGGACGGCACCAAAGAGGCAATGACATCGTACAGACCCAATTGTTTGGCTGGCGGATCCACAGCTCGAAAAGCCATGCCCAGGTTGCTGCGGTCTGATTCGGTTCCGACGATGGCTCCAAGCGCCGCTCTGGTGCTGGCCGACATATGGCCGCCCGGCTCAATCATCCAGGCGGCAAGCGCCGCAACAACGCCCACAACCAGGGAGAACACGGCAAAAACCACGAGCACCCTTAGCAGCAACTCGCCAGCCCCGCCGTCGCGAAACAGCTTCTGCAAGCTGAATATGACGGCCGAGACCATGAAGGGCAGCACGATCATTTTGAGTAAGTCGACGTACACGGCGCCCACCACCCCCAGGCCTTTGGAAAACTCCGGTGCTAGCCAGCCCAAATAAGCGCCGATCAGCACGCACAGCAAGACCGTCAAGGGGTTGGTAGCAAATCTCTGAAAGCGCTGAACGCGCGAAAGTATTACTTGTTCTGTCACTGTCGGGCTCTCAGTTCATTTGTTTGAGTAGGTCGTTAACGGTGAGCTTGTCAGGCTGCGTGCTCACGATTTCATTGACGAAGTCGCGCAACAAATAGTCGCGCGAGCCCACCATCACGCAGAGCAAGGACTCCAGATCGCTGAACGTTACGGAGCGAAGGGTCAGGGTCAGGCTTGGGTCGGCCGAAATGACCGAGCGCACTTCTGTGGCGTCCCTGTAACCTGCGGTCACCTCGCCTTTCTTGACTGCCTCAACTGCCAAGGCCCAGGTCTTGTAGGGGACCACTTTGGCCTTGACGAAATTGCGGCGCGCAAACTCTTCCCAGGCCGAACCCGCCAGCACGCCTATGGTTCCGGTGAAATTGCGCACGGCCTGAGCCGCAGGCTGCTCGCCCGCCATGGCCGCAAAAGCCAGGCGGTTGACCAGCAGCGCATGCTCAAGCCGGATGTAAGGGTCCGAAAAAAGGACGGTCTGCGCCCGCTTGAGTGTTCGCGCCAGCTTGCTGACGCCCAGGTCCGCCTGACCGCCGGCAACCAACTGGACCACCTCGTCATAGGTTTTGGCGCTTCGGTCAAAGCGCACCGGCACCTTGAGTTCAGAGGCCACCCGCCTGACCAACTCGATGTCCACGCCCTTGAGAACGCCATCTTTCTCATAGACGAAGGGTGGCGTGTTCTTGTCCAGAATCGCCACGATCAACTCGCCGCGAAGCACGATCCTGGCAATGTCTGGTGCGACCATTCGGCCATCGGGCAGGCGAACCAGCCCGGATTCAGAGACTTTGCCGTTGGGCACCGAAGCCGGCGTGCTGGATGGTTTGGCTGGCGGTGACTGTGGCTTTGGACTTGCCGGTTGAGCGAGCACCGGGCTGCTGAGCATCAGCAGGAGAAAGAGCCCGTTCAATATCCGTTTGAAGCGATTCAAGTAGTTCAAGTTTTTGATGCCTTTCGAGGAGGTTGAGCCTTCGGTGCCCGGTCGCAGTGATGCTGCTTGAGCGGGCTGGACTGGCACGCAGCCCGGGTGAGAGTGGGGGCGTTTCATCCACATGTTCATGCCGCAACTCCCGCCAGCTTGGCAAGTACGGGCACGGCAAACTTGGCGATTACCGGCGCCGTGAGTTTGTGCATGTCGACCACGCTGGCATGAGGCGGCATGGCGATGCGCTGGGACATGGCGATCAACTCGCCCGTGTCAAAACCGCTGTCGACCCGGTGCAGGGCGGCCGTCGTGTGGTCGTGGCCATCGTCCCGAAGCGCCTGAAAGGGGTTGGGCCCCGCATATTTCGAGGGCCAGCCGTCTTCCACGCAAGGATGGGTGTTGAAAAAACCGAATTTTGGGAATTCAAACAAGCGGGCGTCGATGCGCTGGCCGAAGGTGCCTGAGATGCACAGGTCTGGGCGCCACTGCTGCTCGTAGATTTCATAGAAGACATCGGACTTCACGCGTCCTTTGTAGACCGGCAGGCCGCGCCTCAGACACTCATCCTCGACCATGGTCTCCTCTTGCGGCGCATGCGGGTATTGCCAGACACGCTTGTCGCCCGAAATAAAGCTCTGCCCGACATCGTCGGTCGCCACCCCGGCAAGCTCGAAGTGGTCCTTCATGGGGCCGTCCAGTAATTCGGCTATCAAATAGTAGCCGCGGTAAAAGCTGCCAAACAACACGATTCGGATCTTGGATGTACTCATTATGATTACTTAATTTTAAATACTGTTTTTTATTAGCTATAAAATATTATTTTTTAGAGCATCATCGAGGACATCGACCTCAACACCTGAAAAAATCATGCGGGGTTCATGAACTTTTACTTATCAGATTTTTATGCTTCGTTTGCAATGTGAAAGGATCACGTCCAACTCACTGATGAGCCAGCGGCAAATCATACCGGACTTAGATTGGCTGAGGTTGACTGCTTTTGAACCTCGCGCCAGCCGACCAAAGCCCGGAACTCCCTGATTCGAGTCTTGGCTGGTTCGCTACCAGCCTTTTTGGGACGGAATTAATTGTCAGTAAACCGTTCATTTTTTGAGAGTCAACTTCAATGGTCTCAGGTTCCAGCCCGGAATGACCTTAATCAGCCCAGCGCGAATCACCCTCCCGGCATTCACTTCAGCGGGGCGTCGGTTTGAATTGGCCTTACCAGTGCGCAAACCAGACCGGTTGCGTAGCGCCGCGCGGTCATTTAGTGCATGCCCCAAGCCCGCCAGGTTTGCGAACTCGGGTCCGGCAATCCGAGCCTTCAAAGGCCCCGTGATCTTGTGCACGGCGACCACCCTGGTTCGGCGCTGAAGGCTGAGGCGCCAGGTCATCTCGCCCGACTTGCCGGTACCGAAGCCGCTGTTGACCCGAGGGAAGCTTTTAATGCTTTGCTTGTAACCAACGTGCCAAAGTGCCCGGAGCGGAGCAGGCCCTTCGCCCATGGACGGCCCGCAGCTTCCCACGCCGAAGTCGGCATGGCAAATACCGACCGTCGGGAAGCGAACAATTGCTTTTCGAGGTTTTGGCCGAAAGTAACATGCGCGGATCGGATCTCCATGGCTGCTCGCGGATTACATGGAGGGGTCGGACCTCAGCGATGCGTTGACGCATTCGTTGTAAATCTGCAAGCCGCGAGCGATCCGATTCGGCACTACTGACTGGCGATAGAGCTCAGCGATGTCATCAGACCGGATAGTTGCCCGTTGGTGTCCGGCATGAGTGCCTTGAGTTGATCCATCAGCATGGTTTGCAACTGCGCCATGCCGTCCTCACCCATCTCGCTGAGGCTTTGAGCGTAGCCAAAGGGTGCAGGAACATAGATGACAGGTGTGCAGATCTCTTTGCTTTCACTGCTAAAGCGCACTTTGGCACCGAACTTGACCGGAATGGTGTCTGTGATCGGAATATCTTTTTCAAGACCGACGCAAAGGGACGCAATTACACCCCCATAAGTCACCAGCGGAATGCAGGCGGATGGACATTGATTGGGCTCGGCCTTGGTTTCCAATATGGTTTGTATAAGATTCACCGGCACTTTCTCTCCGTCACTCCATATGAAATAACTTTCATAGTTCAGCGCATCTTCGGAGTTTCCTTTGTAAATCTGTCCGCACTTGAAATTCATGCCGCCGCCTAGCGTGATCGTTCTCTCAAGCGGGAACAAGGATGTTCCGAAATTCTGTTTATTTCGGTATTCCCACCCCATCATTTGAATGCCATCGTCTTTGCAGGTTTGCTGTGCAGCCTTGAATTCGTTGTACCTCTGAGTTCGGAAGTGCAGCTGCGCGCTGTTGTAGATGGCGCCGCAAAAACTCGTTTTCAGCCTGAAATAGTCGTCGTAAATGATTTGACCATTCCGGGGGAAAGCGGCAACCAGCAGGGCGTTTATCTGTGCATCGGAGATAGCTACCTTGCTCCCGTTGGGCATCGTCAGCTGGATCGGTCGCCCCACGGCGCCACCAAAGACCGAGGCCTGGCAGTTGAATGCCGGCAGGTTCGCCAAACCCGGGAGAGTCATCAGATAGCTCTCGGCGTCCAGTTGGGTCCAGTTGGGCACTTTCACGCCAGCCAGACGGGTTCCCGGTGCGTTTTGCTTGGGCACTTGCTCCAATTTGTAGACGGTGCGCCACTTGTAGCTCATGAACTTGGCATGCGCCGTCTGCAGCTGGTTCGTAAGGCTTACCACTGCGGGCTGTTTGAACACAGCCTGAAGTTTGACAAGCTCTCCTTCACCTTTCTCGGGCTCGAGGGCTGCCGCCATGCAATAGTTTGCGCTGGTGGGCCTGTTAGTTTCTTTGGGAAAAACTGACCACGTGCAATTGACGCCGGCATTGGTGACCTTGGGCACCACATTCGTTCCTTGTCCGTAGGCCACGGCCATCGCGCCCACCGTGGAGCAGAACTGGCCTTCCATCGCGCAGCGCTTGAATTTGCTCCAGGGAACGACGCGGCATTCTTTTCTCACGCCCGGCGCCGGGTCGCCATTCGCCTTGTCGGTGCAGGAGAATTTGACGGGACTTGCCAGCGATGCATTAACAAAGCTGCCCCTGTCGTATTTTCGAACGTTGTTCTCGACATCGGCTCCGTAATAGACCATGGACGGCTCGGTGATCAAGCACTCCGTGTTCTGGTCACATCTGGCGGTGTTGCCCCACTGACCGGCAGTAGCCGGCGCTGTCCAGAACAGGAGGCCAAGGATGGCCGAGAACAGCATCCTCGCGATCAGCGTTGGCGCGGTGTGGGCCTTCTCGGCGCGTTGATTTTGCGAGCCGAAATGGCCGTCGGACCGACAATTGAATTTCATTTCAAATCCTTAATAGTTTAAATTCATTAGAACTTCGCGCGTGTATCCATGACTTTTCGTGGCTTTGATTTTTTATCGCATCAGTCTGAATGTATGTCCCTAGAAATAGCTACAACTTGTTATTCTTGCCAGCCTATCATTCGCTTTTTTGTACGTCTTCGGGGGTTGTTGAATCATGAAAGTAAACTTAAACGATTCTGTCATTAAAATCGCTCTTGTAGAAGATGACGTTAACTTTCAGCAGGCGATTCGGGAAGCGATCGAGGGCGCGCCCGACATGGTTCTCCTGTGGGTGGCGAGCACGCGCGCGCAAGGGTTGCGCGCACTGGATGGTGAGGCGCCTAACGTGTTGTTGGTTGATTTGGGTTTGCCCGATGGCTCGGGTATTGATGTCATACGTGCAGCCTGCACAAAATGGCCGCAATGCAGCATCATGGTCTGCACAGCTTTCGGCGATGAACTTCATGTCATGCAGTCGCTCGAGGCGGGTGCTGCGGGCTATTTGCTCAAAGACAGTGCGCCGCGCAGGATGGCTGATGAAATTCGCAGCTTGGCCGCAGGCGGCAGCCCGATCAGCCCGCTGATCGCCCGTCAGATACTGATGCGCTTTGTGCATCCCGAAAAGGCCACCGGCTTGCCATCATCCCGGGTGCCTGCAAGGCCGCGCGCGGCTTTGTCGCCGCGCGAGCAGGAAGTGCTGGAGTTCATCACCAAGGGTTTTACGTCTGACGAGATTGCAGCGCTCATGGCGCTCTCGCGCCACACCGTCTTGACCTTTGTCCGGCGCATCTATGGCAAGCTCAAGGTCAGCTCCAAGGCGGAGGCAATCTACGAAGCGCGGCAGCAGGGCTTGCTGGATGCCTGAAATGCGTTGTTTGGGCTTTGCCTGGCTGGTCAGCGTTTTGGCCATGTTGCCTGCGCTTGCTCGGGCTGGCGAGACCGTGCAATTCAGGTCTGCGCAGATCATGAACACCTATGTGCGCACTGACGCGCCGGCACCTTATGCGGTCGATTCGGGCGCTTGGGTCGGCAACTGGAAAACAGTCGCCCTGCCGCACGTTCTTGCTGAAGATTCGGCATCGGGCGAGAACCCGGGTGCGCTTGAACACCCGTCTGGCATGGTCAGCTGGATTCGCTTCCAACTGCCGGACGCAAGTGCGGCGGGTTCCCGGTTTCTCTATATTCCGCGCGTGCAGAGTGACCGGCCCATCGCGGTTTATGGCGACGGCCGCTTGCTCTACAAGTTGAATACCGATGTGTTCTGGAATGCCTGGAACACCCCCGGATGGGTTGATCTGAGCGAAGGCCCGGCGCAGGCGCTGCCGCGGGAAATCATGTTGCGCGTCGAGCGCCCCCGAAGCCTCAATGCCGCGATTTCAACCATCTGGCTTGGCGAGCGTGCCGATCTGGCTTGGCGTTATCAACTGCGCTACGTGCTGCAACTTCAGATTCCGTACACGGTCAGTGCAATTTACATGGCGATGGGCCTGTTTTTCTTGATCGGCTGGCTCCGGCAGCGGGGAAACATGCTGCTTCTGCATTGCTTTTGCCTGTCGCTGGCGTCTTTTTTCAGGGCCTTTCCGTACTACGTGGGCGGTAACCGCTTGATCCTCCCGGAGAGCGGGTTCACCTGGCTGACCATCAATTCCCAGGTTTGGCTCATCCTGGTCATTCATTTTCTTTTGAATCATTTGCATGCTCGCGCAGCGCCGGCTTTCACCCGGGCGGTCTTGTATTTTTCGCTGGGAATCGGCTTGGGCACGGTGTTGATTTTTGCAACAGGCGCCTGGGTGCATGTGCTCTCGCCGCTTGCCTCGGCCTTGTCGCTGATGATGGGGCTGGTGGTCGGCGCCGTGGGGTTCTACCAGTCGCGCCGAGCTCGCTCAATGCACGGGATGTTGCTGGGCGCCTGGTGCTTGTTGGGCATGCTGTTCTGGCTGCATGACTGGCTGCTGCAAAACAGCCTGATTCCCATCGAGAGCATTTTCATCGGCTCCTATGCCAATATTCTGGCCATTTTCTTGATGGTTATTGTGGTTTTCCGGGCTTACGTGGGTGCCGTGGATGAAGTCAGACAGGTCAATGCCACGCTGGGGCAGCGCCTGGGCGCCCGGGAGGCCGAACTCACCGAAAGCCACCGTCGACAGGCCGAGATCGCGCGCCGCCAGACGCTGGCAGACGAGCGCCAGCGTCTGATGCAGGACATGCATGACGGCATGGGCTCGTCGCTGAGAACGGCCTTGCTGGATGTAGAGAAAGGGCGTGTCGGACCGGGTGCCGTGGCGCAGGTGCTTCGCGGCTGCATTGAAGACCTGAAACTCGCGATTGACGCCATGGAGCCGGTTCAGGCTGATTTGCTGCTCTTGCTGGCGACGCTGCGATTTCGCATCGGGCCGCGGCTCGAAAACGCCGGTCTGACCTTGCGCTGGGACATTCAGAACGTGCCGCCGCTCGAATGGATTGACCCCCGGAACTCGCTGCACATCCTGCGCATCCTGCAAGAGGCTTTCACCAACATCATCAACCATTCAAAAGCCAGCGAGATTCGCGTGTCGACCAGCGTTGCGCAGGACTCGGTGCTGGTGGTGATCAGTGACAACGGCCAGGGTTTTGATGTCGCCCGCCAACTCGGCGGCTTGGGCCGGGGTTTGAGCAACCAGGTTCGACGGGCCGAGTCGATCGGTGGCCATGTACGCTGGCGCTCAAGTGCTGCCGGAACCGAATTGACCCTGGTCCTGCCGATCCAGCGCCAGTCGCTGCCCGACGCCGGAGAACCGGCAGACCCGAGCCAAGTGGCTGTGCTGCGCTGAGACGGATTTCAAGCGCCAACAGGCTCAAGTCACCAGTTCGATGGCGCGCACTTCCGGCGGCGGCCCGAGGCTGAAGCGAAAGGTGGCGCCCTGTCCGGGCTGGGCTTGCGCGCTGATGTGGCCGCCGTGCCGCGCCACGATGCGCTTGACCGTGGCCAGCCCCACGCCCGTGCCGGCGTACTCGGTATTCGGGTGCAGGCGCTCGAAGGGGTCAAACAAGCGCCTTGCCCGGGCCATGTCGAAGCCAACCCCGTTGTCGCGTACAAAATAGAAAATCTCGCCGTCGGCTTGCTCTTCGGCCCCAAAGACGATGTTCGCCTGAGTTTCGTGCTGGGTGAACTTCCAGGCGTTGCCAAGCAGGTTGCTTAGTGCCTGCCGCAGCAGCAGCGGATCGCCCTGTGCGTGGATACCGGGCTGGATGTGTACCGTGACCTGACGCAAGGGCTCGTTTTCTCGAAGGTTCTGGATCACCTCGCTGGACAGCTCGCTGAGGTTCACGGTTTGCAGGTGTAGCTCTGAGTGGCCAATCCGCGCCAGCGTCAGCAAGCCGGTCGTGAGCTGATTCATTTGCTCAATGACTGCGGCCATGCGTTGCACGCAGTGCTGCACCTGCGCAGGGTTGCTCTCCAGCAAGGCGCGCTCAAGCAGCGAGAGAAAACTCTCGAGCGCCGACAGCGGCGTTTGCAGATCATGCGCTACCGACGAGGAGAAGGCATCAAGCTCGCTGTTTGCCTCGGCGAGTTGCGCCACGCGCAGGTGCAGTGTCTTGTTGAGTTGCTCGATCTCGGCATGCACTTGAATGCGGCTGGTGATGTCGACCACGGCGACATCGCAGGCGGTTTGCCCAGCCCGTGCCATGCCAGTCAATTCGATGACCTGACCCGCGTCATCCTGGCTCGCGCGAAGGCGCACTTCGCAGTTCCTTTTGCCGGAATCCGGGCCGGCAAACAGCTGCGTGAGGAAGGCATCGAAGGCTGGCAGCGAAGCGTCGGTCAAAAGTGCTGCAAAGCGCAGGCTCGCAGCAGGACCAGCGGCCATGCCGGCGTCTGTCAGTCGGGCTGCACCCAACTGGTTGGCATTGAGCACCAAGCCCTCAGGCGCAAGCGTGAAGAGCGCGAGCGGTGCCAGCTCATAAAGCTCGGCATAACGCTGTGGACCGCTTTCGATCGACGCCTTCGACTGCTCTAGTTTTGCGTTAGCTCGCACCAGACTTTCGTTCTGGATTTCCAATTCGAGTTGCCGAACTTGCAACTCATGCAGCAGTCTCCCCCGGTCGGGGCCAGCGCCCTTGCGCCGTTCGACTTGTTGGGTGCCGTGCTGAAAGGAAAAATCCCGCGCCACATGGCGCTGTTCGGCTTCGTTGCGCAATGCAGAATTTTCGGGGCTTGGCGCCATGGGTTTTCTCCATCCTGCGCTCAATGAGCGCTGGTAAAAAGAATAATCCAATCCTCAAAAAAGGAGGGCGCGATTCGATGTCAGCGGCGACCTACAAGCCGATTCAGAGCTCAAGCACAAAGCCCTTTTGCAAGCGTGAGCACGCAGCCGCGCCCTGAGCCTTGCGGTGGGGCTCTGGGGCCAGGCCAGCCAGCGGCTTGGGCCGCTTAGCTGTGGGCCTTGCCGAACAGGCGCTGCTCGCTGACCGGGTTGTCCACGTGCCACAGCCCGTTGATCGGGTCGGCCAGCGCAATCACGCTGCCCTCGCGCACAAACAGCGGCAGGGTTTCCAGGCCGGCGGTCACGCTGTGGCGCTGCCCGGCTGCAAGCCGCTCGCCGTTGTGGAAATCAATCCACGCGCTCGGGCCCGCCGGCAGGTAGACGCTGCGCGAACGCTCGCCCATCTGCACCACCGGTGCCACCAGCATCGACTCGCCAAGCATGAAGTCGTCGCAGTCGGCGTAGCACTGTTCGTCGTCCGGAAAGTCATAAAAAGTCGGGCGAATGATGGGCTGGTGCTCGGACGTGGCGCGCTCAAACAGCGACCACAGGTAGGGCATGAGGCGGTAACGCAGGCGAATGGCCTTGGCCACGTGCGCCGTGACTTCCGCGTGCATCCAGGGCACGTTGCTGATGTTGCCGGCTTTCCATGAGTTCATCACCATGCGCGGGTTCAGGCTGCAGGCCTGCACCCAGCGCACGAACAGTTCGGGCTCGGGCAGCGGGCCGGCAAAACCGCCGACGTCGTGGCCCACATTGAACATGCCCGACAGCGACATTTGCAGGCCGGTGCGAATGTTCCAGCGCAAGGTCTCCCAACTCGTGGTGTTGTCGCCCGACCAGGTCTGGGCGTAGCGCTGCAAGCCGGGCGGGCCGCCGCGCGTGACGCTGTAGACCTGCGAATGGCCTTCGTGTTCGACTTGCGCCTCGAAGCTCGCCCGCGTCATGAGCAGGCCATGCAGTGGCCGCGCCCGGTGAATCGGCAAGGCCGTGCCAAAGCCGTGGCAGCTTGCCGCGTCGTCCATGATGGCGTATTCGTTGTTGTCGTTCCAGCCGACATCGATGCCGTAGTCCAGCACCTTCGCCTTGAGTTGGGCCTTCCACCAGTCGATCACCGCGGGATGGGTGAAGTCCAGGTGCGAGCCGACGCCGTCCCAGAACTGCTCGACGATGGGCTCGCCGCTGGTGGCGTCGTGTATGAAACCCTGCGCGGCGCCAACTTCGGCGTAGGCCGGATGGTCGTCGAGCAGGCAGGGCTTGATATTGGCCACCAGATGCATGCCGGCCTGGTGGAATTGCGCGTTCAGCGTCTTGGGGTCCGGGAACTTGCTCTCGTTCCAGGTAAAGACATAGCGGCGCTTTCCTTTGGAGGAGTAACCCGAGCCGTAATGAAAGGACGAGCAGGGGATCTGTTCCTGGGTGATCCGATCCATGAAGCCCTTGAGCTGGTCTTGCGCGTCTGGCGCGTCGGCCAGGCCCATGGCGGTCTGGGCATAACCGAGCGACCAGCGCGGCGGCAAATGCGTGCCGCCTATGAGTTTGACGAATTGCGCAATCACCTCGGCGGGGTTGGCGCCGGTCATGAGGTAGTAGTCAAGATCGCCGTTGTCGATTTCGACATAGCGAAACAGCTCATGGTAGTTGTCGTGTTCGCAGCCCAGGTCAAAGGTGCAGGTGGCCAGCGTGTCGTAGTAAATGCCCCACCACATGCCGCTGGGCGCCCGGGTCATGACAAAAGGCCAGTGCTTGTAAAGCGGATCACCCGCTTGCGGGTCATAACCCAGCGCGTCCAGGCCCAGCGTTCTGAGGCGCCTGCCGTGCAGGTTCAGCGGACCGGTTTTATCGCCGAGCCCGTAATAGCGGTCTTGCCGGTCGCGCGCCAGGTAATGCCGCACGGCGCCGGTGCGGCTGCTGGTGAAATAAGCTGAAGTCTCCCGGTCATTGAGTAGCGGCCGGCCCTGCGCGTCCTGCCAGCGGATGGCCAACGGATCAGGCCTGATGCTCAGGCTCAGGGCCGCGGTTGTGAGCGTGATTTCGCCTGCCTCGGTCTGAACCTGTGCCAGCGGGCAGCCAAAGCCGCTCAGGTCGTCGCGCGGGCGGCCGGTCCAGGGCACGTCAAGGCCGGCCACGGGCGCCACGGCCCAGGTGCGCGGCTCCAGGTAGCCGCCTGCGGGGCGCAGGCGCACCCGCACCAGTTGTTCTT
The DNA here is from genome assembly GCA_903941205.1 of uncultured Burkholderiales bacterium. GTDB lineage: Bacteria > Pseudomonadota > Gammaproteobacteria > Burkholderiales > Burkholderiaceae_C > Polaromonas. Next base: position 26,853 of record CAJAOB010000452.1, read on the forward strand.
CAAGCACTTGCACGTTAAAGCTTGCGCCGCCAGCCAGCGATAAGGCCACGCCATGGCCATCGGCCGAAACGAGTTCGGCTTTTCCGATTTTTTTCATGAGGTGTTTTTGTTGGAATGCTTCAGAGCCGCTGACCTTCGGCGTCGAAAAAATGCAGGCAATCCGGCGGCATGCTCAGGCGGACCGTCTGCCCGGCGGCGACGCTGGTCTGGCCGTTGCAGACCACGTCAAATTGCGTCGCCGTGCCGGCTTGCTGGCTCGCGCCCAGGCGGCCGCGCATCAGGCTGCTCGAACCCATTTGCTCGACTTGCTGCACCTGGTAAGCCACGGCGCCTGCCTCATGGAGTTCCACGTGCTCGGGCCGCAGCCCCACCGTGTGTGCGCCTTCAGGCAGCACGGCCAGCAGGGCCGGCGCGGCGCTTTGGCGCAGCAGCTCGGCCGGGAAAAAGTTCATGCGCGGGCTGCCAATGAAGCCCGCCACAAAAACATTGGCCGGGCGGTTGTAAAGCTCCAGCGGGGCGCCGACTTGCTCGACCTTGCCGGCCCGCAAGACCACGATGCGGTCGGCCAGCGTCATGGCTTCGACCTGGTCGTGGGTGACATAGACCATGGTGGCTTGCAGCCGTGCATGCAGCTCGCGCAGCTCGGAGCGCATGGACACGCGCAGTTCGGCGTCCAGATTGGACAGCGGCTCGTCAAACAAAAAGAGCTTGGGCTGGCGCACGATGGCCCGGCCAATTGCCACGCGCTGGCGCTGACCGCCCGAGAGCTGGGTGGGTTTGCGCGCAAGCAAGTCTTGCAGCCGCAATTGCGCCGCGGCCGATTGCACCTTGGCTGCGATCTGCGCTTTGTCTTCGCCCAGGTTTTCCAGGCCAAAAGCCATGTTGTCATAGACCGTCATGTGCGGGTAAAGCGCATACGACTGAAAGACCATGGCGCAGCCGCGGTGCGCGGCCGACACGGCGTTCACATTGGTGCCGTCAATCAGGATGTCGCCGGAAGTGGGCGACTCCAGGCCAGAGATGACGCGCAGCAAGGTGGACTTTCCGCAACCTGAAGGGCCGACAAAAACGACGAATTCGCCGTCCTTGATGCGCAGATCGATGCCGTGCAGGATGGTCGTGTCGTCAAAGCGCTTGACGACACCCGAGAGCTCAAGATGGGCCACGAAAATTCCTCTGCAATGGGATTACTTGACACCCGCACTGGCAATGCCGGTGGTGATGTATTTTTGTAAGAAGGCGAACACCAGGGTGATCGGAATCAGGGTGATGACGGTCATTGCCAGCAGGTAGTTCCACTGGGTGTTGAGCTCGCCCTGGAAGGAGTTGAGCGCCAGCTGCAGCGTGAAAAACTCCGAGCGCGACAGCACGATCAGGGGCAGCAAAAAGTCGTTCCAGCGCCACATCACCGAAAAAATCGCCAGCACGGCCAGCGCCGGCGCAGACAAGGGCAGCACGATCTTCCAGTAAATCCGCCACTCGCTGGCGTTGTCCATGCGCGCGGCCTCGAGCAACTCGTCGGGAATCGTCAGCATGTACTGGCGTAGCAAAAACACGCCGGTGGGCGTGGCAATGGCCGGCAGGATCACGCCCCACAAGCTGTTGAGCAAGCCCACGCTGTTGATGACCAGAAACACCGGCACCAGCACGATGGTGGGCGGAATCATCAAGGTCGCAATGATCAATACGAACACCGTTTTTTGCCCGCGGAATTTGTACTTGGACAGCGCGAACGCGGCCATGGAATTGACCAGCAAGGTCAGCAAGGTGGCGACCACCGTGATGAAGACGCTGTTCCAGAGGTACAGGCCAAAGCTGAACTTGCCGAACAGCTCGGTGTAATTGGCAAACGCAAACTTGAGTTCATTGACCGGTTTGCGGTCATTGATATTGACCTGAATGGGCGCGTCGGGCCGGGCCGGATCAACCATGGTGGCCATGATGCCGATGCGCCGCACCTGCGCCATGGGCCGCAGCGCACCTTGCTCGTCGCGTGTCATGAACAGCGGCAAGGGCTTGTCAAAGCCAGTGACTTGCACCGTCTTCTGGCTGTAGGGCAAAAAAGTGGGTGGGAACTGGCTGATGGCGCTTTCCGTCTTGAGCGAGGACATCACCAGCCAGACAATCGGCGCGAACATGGTGAACAAGCCCACCAGCAGATAGAAGTAGCTGAGCCAGTCGGTCCAGTCAAAGCGCTTGAAGCCGCGCGAGCGGGTCAGAAATGAAGCCATGTTGTTTCGCAATGTCGGATGGCGTTTACTTGGCTTTTTGCCCGGCCTGCTCGGCGCGTGTCAGGCGCAGCTGCGCAAAAGTCAGCAGCATGAGGCCCACGGCCAGCACCAGCGAAGCCGCCGCCGCCAGACCATAAAGATGAATCTGTTCGGCAAAGCCGGTCTGATAGATGAACTGCACGATGAAGGTGGTGGCCGAGCCTGGGCCGCCGCCGGTCAGCACAAATACCTCGTCAAAAATCTGCACTGCGCGGATCATCGCCAGCACCAGCACCACAATCAGATTCGGCATCAAGAGCGGCAAGGTGATGCGGCGCAGCACGCGCCAGGGCGAGGCGGCGTCCATCTCGGCAGCCTCGTACATGTCTTTGGGAATGGCCTGCAAACCGGCCAGCAAAATCAGGGTGTAAAAGCCCATGTGCGCCCAGATCGACACGAAGATCGTCCAGAAAAAAGCCCAGCCGGCGTCTGTCAGCCAATCGACCGGCGCGGCCCCTGCGCCGACCAGCAGCGCATTGAAAACGCCCTGGTTTTGCAGCAGCCATTTCCAGATCAGCGCCACCACCACGGGCGACAGCAGTACCGGGTAGAAGAACACGCCGCGCCAGAAGCCCCGGCCGATGATCTTGCGGTTCAGCACCAAAGCGGTGATCAGTGACAGCAGCACCATCAGCACAACCTGAATCAGGCTGAATTTGACGGTGTTGAAAATTGCACGCCAGAACACGTCTTTGCGGCAGGTCTGAATGTCGAAATAGTCCCGGCATTCGAGCAAGATGGCGAAGTTTTCAGCGCCGGTGTAGGGGCGCAGGTGCGGCATCAGGTTCACGCCGCCCGTGAGCGCGTAGCTGATGTTGATGAGGATGGGCAAAAAGGTGAACAGCCCGAAGATCAGCAGATTCGGGCCGACAAACAGCCAGCCGATGCGTGAGCTTCCCAGAATTCGCTGGCCGAGCCGGAAAAATGGCTCGAAGAGATTGAAAAACAGGGCAAGCACGCGCGAAAGAAACAACACGAAAAAGGCTTTCACAATAAGTCGGGCGCGTCACCTGGTTGAGTGACGCGCCCGTACTGGGTCAAGGGGTCAAGGCGTCAATGCCTGAAGCCTTCACTTCAAGCCCGGCCTTTCGTTGACAAATTTACTTTTGAGCCTGCTTGACCGCATCCGCCATGTCGGCGTTGATTTTGGCGACAGCTTCATCCACGCTCATCTCGCCAACGATGGCTTGCGTCACGCGAGAAACCGTGGGCAACATGATCGCACGGTTGAACTTGTAGCCCTGGAACTGATAGGCCACTGGCGACAAGCTGGCCAC